>CADCWB010000212.1 GCA_902806295.1 uncultured Sphingomonas sp.
AAAACATGGCGGGGCTGGCCGCGACGACCCTCTCGGTGGCTATGCTGGCCGCGATCGTGCTGATCGGCTTCGGCATCAAATTCGCGCTCGGCACCGAGCATCGCCGCAACGGCCGGCTGATGGTGATCGCCGGCGCGGTCCTGCTCGCCAACGTCCTGATCTGGACGGTGTAGCCGGCGCTCAGCGCTTTCCCGGAGGTCCGACCGGAATGGGCTGGGCCAGACGCATGTCGAGGTAATCGTCCACGCTCTTCATCAACAGGTCGAGCTCGTTGGCGAAGAAGTGATTGGCACCCCGGATCGTGTCGTGGTGGATCGTGATGTGCCGCTGGGTGCGCAGCTTGTCGACCAGCTTCTGCACGGCCGGCGGAGTCACCACCTCATCCGCCTCGCCCTGGATAATGATGCCCGACGAGGGGCAGGGAGCAAGAAAGCTGAAGTCGTACATGTTGGCCGGCGGCGCGATCGAGATAAAGCCCTTGATCTCTGGCCGGCGCATCAGCAACTGCATGCCGATCCAGGCGCCGAAGCTGACGCCCGCGACCCAGGTCTGCTCGGCCTCGGGATGGATCTGCTGGACCCAGTCGAGCGCGCTCGCCGCATCGGATAGTTCGCCGACGCCATTATCGAACACGCCCTGGCTTTTGCCCACACCGCGAAAGTTGAAGCGCAAGGTCGCAAAACCGCGGCGCACAAAGGTTTGATAGAGCAGCTGCACGATCTTGTTGTTCATCGTACCGCCGGCCTGCGGATGCGAATGAAGGATCATCGCAACCGGCGCGCGCGGACGCGAACCCGGATGAAAACGGCCTTCGAGACGGCCTTCAGGACCGGGGAAAATGACTTCGGGCATAGGCCTCGTGAGGACTGGTGATTGGAAGGTTGGGCTGGCGGTCTATATAGGCCTCGGTCGTCAACAGGCAATCGGCGGAATCTCAGCAAGGACCAGGGTGAAGCGACGCGTCTATCTCGACCATGCGGCGACCACGCCGGTCCTGCCCGAGGCGCGCGCCGCAATTGTGGCCGCGATGGAGCAGTGGGCAAATCCCTCGAGCCCTCATGCCGAGGGCCGAGCGGCGCGCCGGTCGCTCGAGGCTTCCCGGCGGATCGTGGCCGAAGCTTTGGACTGGCCTCATGACGTCATCTTCACTTCGGGCGCCAGCGAGGCAGTGGCGATCGCTGCGGGTCGGGCGAAGCTGCCCGGGCGGCTTGTCGGAGCGACTGAGCACGACATCGTGCCCTACGCGATGGGCAGCGGCGAACCCGACTTGCCGGTGACGGGTGACGGGCTGCTGGACATGGTGGCACTTGAGCAGGCTTTGGCGAGCGGACCGGCGCTGGTGGCCGTTCAGCACGTCAACAATGAGACCGGCGTCACCCAGCCGATCAGCGAGATTGCCGAGCTTGTGACGGGCGCCGGCTCGCTGCTGCTGGCCGATTGCGCGCAGAGCGCGGGCAAGCTGCCGCTCCCCTCCGCTGACTTCATCGCCGTTTCTGCGCATAAGTTCGGTGGGCCGCCAGGCATTGGCGCGCTGCTGGTGCGTGATCCGGCCACGCTCGAGCCCTCCGGCGGGCAGGAGCGGGGCTATCGTCGCGGCACGCAGGACGCGCCTGCGGCGGCGGGCATGGCGGCGGCACTGGCCTGCGGTGCCTTTCGCAACGCCATGCCGCGCCTCACCGAGTTGCGAAACCGCCTGGACGAGGGCGTGCGGTCGGTCGGGGGCGCAGTCATCGCTCAGGACTCTCCACGTATTCCCAACATCGGAGCGGTCGCCTTGCCGGGCTCCGCCTCCGCCAGCCTCCTCGTCCAATTCGATCTTGCCGGCTTGGCGGTCAGCGCGGGCGCGGCCTGTTCGAGCGGCACGATGAAGGAAAGCCGGGTGCTTCTTGCGATGGGGGTCGATCCGGCCATCGCATCCTCGGCCATTCGGGTCAGCTTCGGCCCGCACACCAGTGTAGATGATGTTGACGCGTTCCTTGCCGTCTTCCGTGACATCGCCGAGCGCCGCCAGGCCGCATGATCTACCTCGACTACCAGGCGACCACCCCGCTTGCGCCGGAGGTCAAGGCGGGGATGGCGCCATGGCTCGACCATTTCGCCAACCCGCATTCGCCCAATCGCTGGGGCCGCGAAGCCACCGCCGCGATTGAGGTTGCGCGCGGGCAGCTGGCGTCATGCCTGCCCAGCGGGGGCCGAATCGTGTTCACGTCCGGGGCGACTGAGGCGATCAACCTGGCGCTCAAGGGCGCGTGGGTCGGCGACCGGCGCAAGATCGTCACAGTCGTCACCGAACATGCCGCGGTGCTCGACAGCTGCGAATGGCTTGAGCGGCACGGTTATGAGGTCATTCGCTTGCCGGTCGGCCGGGACGGGCTGGTCGCCCTCGATGACGTCAGCGCGGCCGTCGACGGCGACACGGCGTTGGTAGCGGTGATGCTCGTCAACAATGAGATCGGCGTGATCCAACCGATCGCTGAGATTGCAGCGATCGCTCACGCCCCCGGCGCGCTGATGCTGTGCGACGCGGTCCAGGGCTTTGGCCGCATGGCGATACCGGACGGCCCGGACCTGATCGCGGCCTGCGCACACAAGATCCACGGTCCCAAGATGATTGGAGCCTTGTGGGCTCGTGACGGCTTGGCGCTCGAACCATTGGTTCACGGCGGCGGGCAGGAGCAGGGGCTGCGTTCGGGCACGCTATCGCCGATGCTCTGCGTCGGCTTCGGTGCTGCCGCAGCCTTGGCGGCCCGGCGGCGGGAAGAGGATGCTGGGCACGTCACCAATCTGTGGGAGGCCGCTCTTGCCGCGCTCGGGCCGGGCTGGACGATCAACGGCAGCACCGAACAGCGCTATCGGGGAAACCTTAACCTGTGCCGGGCCGGCCTGGATGGCGCCAGGCTGATCAGCGAGCTGCGCGATCTCGCCTTCAGCCTGGGCAGCGCTTGCGCCAGCGGATCGGGGCGGCCGAGCCACGTGCTGCGCGCGATCGGGCTATCGGATGCGGAGGCGCGATCGTCCATTCGGCTCGGCTTCGGTCGCTACACCAGCGAAGCGGAACTGGTGGACGCCTGTCGCCGCATCGCCAGCGCCGCGGAAGCGCAGGGCCGCTTTGCCGCATGACCTTGGTACGCTTTCTCCATGCCGACGGCTCGTTCGACCGCGAGGTCGAGGCGCCGGCCGGCTCAATCCTCCTTGAGGTTGCTCAGGATGCCGGCCAGCCGCTTGAGGGAACCTGCGGAGGGCAGATCAGCTGCTCGACGTGCCACGTGATAGTCGCCCAAGACGACTTCGACCGCCTGCCGCGAGCGTCGGAGGAGGAAGACGACCTGCTCGACCTCGCGGCCCATGTCTCCAGTACCAGCCGACTCGCTTGCCAGATCGTGCTGAGTGAACAGCTTGGTCAGCTAACGGTCAGGCTGCCGGGCGGTCACTTCGGCCGGAGTTGAGTGGAGGTGGGAGCCGGAACGACCCGGGACGAAATCGTTGTGGCTGCTTCCTTCCGGACCTGACCAAGTTGGCGACAGCCCCGTCCGCCCGACTCCCGCGGCGCATATGGCCGGAGCAGAGGGGGAGTGCAAGCTTGCGCGCTGCTCATGACAGCGGGGCAGGCCCGCCCTACAACCTCTCGCGATGACCGACGACGAATCGCCTGGCCTCGGCCTCGACCTGCCCGCACAGCCGCTGGAGAAGAGCGCCGCCGCCTCACCTTACCGGGTGCTTGCCCGCAAGTACCGGCCGCAGAGTTTTGCCGAACTGATCGGCCAGGACGCAATGGTGCAGACGCTGGGCAATGCCATCGCCAGCGGCCGCATCGCGCATGCCTTTTTGCTGACCGGCGTGCGGGGGGTCGGAAAGACCTCGACGGCCAGGCTGGTCGCCAAGGCGCTGAACTGCATCGGCCCGGATGGGCGGGGTGGACCGACCATCGATCCGTGCGGGGTGTGCGAGCCCTGCCGGGCGATCGCTGACGGCCGCTACATCGACGTAATCGAGATGGACGCCGCCTCTCACACCGGCGTCGACGATGTCCGCGAGATCATCGAAGCCGTGCGTTATTCGGCGGTCAGCGCGCGCTTCAAGATCTACATCATCGACGAAGTGCACATGCTCTCGAAGAACGCTTTCAACGCGCTGTTGAAGACGCTTGAGGAGCCGCCCGCGCACGTGAAGTTTCTGTTCGCAACCACCGAGGTCAACAAGGTGCCGGTGACCGTGCTGTCGCGCTGCCAGCGGTTCGACCTCAAGCGGATCTCGGCCGAGAAGCTGGCCGAACACTTCGCGCGGGTGGCGGAGGCGGAGCAGGTCGAGGTGGACCCCGAAGCGCTGGCGGTGATTGCGCGGGCGGCGGAAGGTTCGGCCCGCGACGGGCTGTCTCTGCTCGATCAAGCCATCGCCCACGGCCAGGGACGGGTGGATGCGGCGCAGGTTCGGGAGATGCTGGGCCTCGCCGATCGCGGCCGGGTTCGGCATCTGCTCGCCACGGTGTTGGAAGGCGACGCCGCCGCCGCGCTGAACCAATTGGACGAAGCGCATGCGCTGGGGATCGAGCCGACTGCGCTGCTGCGCGGCCTGATGGAAACGGTTCATGCCGTCACCCGCGCCAAGGCCGGCGCGGGCGGCGACGTATTGGCTTCGGCCGAGGAGCGGGGAGCGGCGGCGGAGCTGGCCGGCAAGCTCGGCTGGGGCAGCCTCCACAGGCTATGGCAATTGCTGATGAAGGGGCTGACCGACACGGGCCAAGCTCCGGACCCGCACGAGGCCGCCTCAATGGCGCTGCTGCGAATCATCCATGCCGCCGAGCTGCCCGACCCGGCATCGCTCATTGCTCGGCTGCAGGGCGGCGGTACGTTCGCGGTCGGCGCCCCAGCCAGTTCGGCGGCGCCATCCCCGGCGGTCGCGGCCAGCGCGCCGCCCGCGCCACTCAGCTTCTCCAGGCTGGTGGAACGGTTGGAAGGCGACGGCAAGGCGTTGCTGGCGCTTAAGGTGCGCGATCAGGTCGGCCTGGTTCGCTTCACTCCTGGAACGCTGGTGCTCCGCCCACTCGGGCCACTCGGCACCGACTTTCCCCGCGATCTCGCCACGGCGCTGAAGTCTGCCACCGGCAGCAGCTGGTCGGTGACCTTGTCCGACGAGGACTCCGAGCCCTCGCTCAAGCAGCAGGAGGACATGGCCGAGGAGCGCGCCCGCGCGGCCGTGCTTGCCGACCCTGCGGTTGCCGCAGTGCTCCACGCTATCCCCGGCGCCACTCTCGAATCCGTCTCTGCAAAGGAAGCCTGATATGCCCGAAATGCCCGACCTCAACGCGATCCTCGAAATGGCCCAGAACGCCCAGGCCGAACTGCAAAAGGCGCAGGACAAGCTCGACACCATCGAGGTCGAGGGTGCCGCCGGTGGTGGGCTGGTCAAGGTCCGCGCGTCGGCCAAGGGGCGGATCATCGCCGTGACGATTGATGACAGCCTGTTGCAGCCATCCGAGAAGACGATGGTCGAGGATCTTGTTGCAGCCGCGCTGAACGATGCGCGCGGCAAGGCCGATCAGGCCGCCGCGGTGGAGATGCAAAAGATGCAGGCCAGCCTACCGCTGCCGCCAGGCTTCCAAATGCCGATGTAACAGCACCTGCCGCTTGCGCGGGCAGCGGATTGGCGTCACCTTCCTTCATCTCGGCACCAGTGGAGGACAGGCGGATGAAGCTCGGCGCAATGCAGGATTGGCCGCTTCGGGTCACCAGCCTGGTCGATCATGCCGAGCAGGAGCATGGCGCCCGTGAGATCGTCTCGGCGTGGGGCGATGGGTCGATCACCCGCACCAACTGGCGCGCTGCCGCGGCCCAGGCCCGGCGAATGGCCAAGGGGCTTGACCGGGTCGCTACCCTGGCCATGAACCACGCCCATCACCTGACGTCATGGTATGGCGCGATCGGCATGGGCGGAGTGCTACACACCATCAACCCGCGCCTGTTCGCCGACCAGCTCGCCTACATCGCCAATCACGCCGAAGACCGAGTCCTGTTCTACGACAAGGCCTTCGCGCAGTTGGTCGAGCAGCTGAAGCCCGAGTGGAAGACGATCGAGCATTATGTCTGCTTCGACAACGGCGAGTTCGCAGAGTGGCTGTCGGCCGAGGATGACGACTATCGCTGGGTCGAGGCCGACGAACGCGACTCCATCGGCCTCTGCTATACCAGCGGGACCACCGGGAATCCCAAGGGAGTACTGTACGAGCATCGCTCGACCATGCTCCACGCGCTGATGGAAGTGACGCCGGACGTGTTCGACCTCTCGGCTCGGGCCGTGGTGCTGCCGATCGTGCCGATGTTCCACGCCAATGCCTGGGGCGTGCCGTGGGCGGCGCCGCTGGTCGGGTGCAAGCTGGTGCTATCGGCCGACTATCGTCCACAACAAATGTGCGACCTGTTCCATTCGGAAGGCGTCACTCACTCGGCGGGGGTGCCGACCATCTGGCTGGGCATGATCGACTATATCGAGCAGACCGGCATCGACCTCGGCAGCCTCGGCAACGTCACCATCGGCGGCTCGGCTGCTCCGCGGGCGATGATCGACTGGTTCCGCAAGCGCGGCGTCAAGGTTGGCCACGCCTGGGGCATGACGGAAACCTCGCCGATCGGCACCTGCGGAGCGCCGCCCGCCGGCTGGGATGAGATGACCGACGGCGAGCAGCTGGACTACATCGCGCGGCAAGGCAGGGTGCCGTTCGGCATGCAGTTGCGGATCGTCGACGACGAAGGCCAGGAGCTTCCGCGGGACGGCATGACGTCGGGCCGCCTGCAGGCCCGCGGACCGTGGGTGGTGAAGCGCTACTTCAAGGAAGCAAGCGAGGCCGCGAATGCCGACAACTGGTTCGACACCGGCGATGTCGCCGCGCTCCACCCTGACGGCACCATGCAGATCACCGACCGGGCCAAGGACGTGATCAAGTCGGGCGGGGAGTGGATCAGCTCCATCGAGCTTGAAAACTGCGCCGTGGGGGTGCCGGGCGTAGCGGAAGCCGCCGCCATCGGCATCGCGCACCCGAAATGGGACGAACGGCCGTTGCTGCTGGTGGTGCGGTCGGCAGGATCCGACGTGAGCGAACAAGCCATTCGCGACCATCTGTCGTGCCATATTGCAAAGTGGTGGCAACCCGACGCGATCGAGTTCGTCGACGACCTCCCCCACACCGCGACTGGCAAGCTCAGCAAGAAGACCTTGCGCGAACAGTTCAAGGATTACCGGCTGCCGACAGCTGTCGACATGGTGGGGCGCGGCTAAGGTTTGCGAAACGGCAACTGGAAAATGAGCGCGCCATCGCCTAAGTGCGCGGCAAATCCCGAACACTTGCATCGATAAGGACACTGCGACCCCATGGCCGCCCAATACGCATTCGTGATGAAGAATCTCACGAAGACCTTCCCCGGCGCTCCTAAGCCGACGCTGAGCAACATAAATCTACAGTTCTACCAAGGTGCCAAGATCGGCATCGTTGGTCCGAACGGCGCAGGCAAATCCACGCTGATCAAGATCATGGCCGGTCTGGACAGCGAGTTCACTGGCGAGGCTTGGGCGGGCGAAAACATCACGGTCGGCTACCTCGCGCAG
>CADCWB010000213.1 GCA_902806295.1 uncultured Sphingomonas sp.
GGACCCGGCTTCATCAACCTTCGCCTCTCGCCCCACAGCTGGCGTGAGGAACTAGGCGCCATCATCGCCGAGGGCGATAGCTACGGTCGCCGGGACATCGGCGGAGGCGAGCGGGTCAACGTGGAGTATGTCTCGGCCAACCCGACCGGGCCGATGCACATGGGTCATTGCCGTGGGGCGGTGGTTGGCGATGCGCTGGCGTCGGTCCTGCAGGCCGCCGGCTTTCAGGTCACTCGCGAATATTATGTCAACGATGCCGGCAGCCAAGTCGACACGCTCGCCCGCTCGGCCCACCTGCGTTACCGCGAGGCGCTCGGCGCCGACATCGGCGACATTCCCGAAGGCCTCTATCCCGGCGACTATCTGAAGCCAGTCGGCATCCTGCTCGCGGCCGAGTTCAGCGACAATTATGTGAGTGCGCCGGAGTCCGAATGGCTGCCTCTGTTCAGGCAGCGCGCCGTCGCGGCGATGATGGACCTCATCCGCCATGACCTTAGCCTGCTCGGCATCCACCATGACAAGTTCAGCTCCGAGGCGGAGCTGCAGGCATCAGGTGCGCCGAAGCGGGCGATGGAGAGCTTGCGGGCGAGCGGGCTGGTCTATCAAGGCGAGCTTGAACGCCCGAAAAGCCTGACCGAGCAGGACGAGTGGGAGCCGGTCGAACTGACCCTGTTCCGCTCGACCCAGTTCGGCGACGATCAGGATCGGCCGCTGAAGAAGTCCGACGGCAGCTGGACCTATTTCGGCGCGGATGCGGCTTATCACCTGCAAAAGGCGGAAAACGCTGATCATCTGGTCAATATCTGGGGCGCCGACCACGCTGGAACGGTGAAGCGCATCCAGGCCGCGGTTCGCGCGCTGACCGACGAGCGGGTCGATCTCGACGTCAAGCTGGTCAACATGGTGCGACTGTTCCGCGCCGGTGAGCCGGTCAAGATGAGCAAGCGCTCCGGCAGCTTCGTCACGCTGGCCGATGTAGTCGAGGAAGTCGGCAAGGACGTGGTTCGCTTTATCATGCTGACCAAGCGGGCCGACACGCCGCTCGACTTCGACTTCGCCAAAGTCATCGAGGCGTCCAAGGACAATCCCGTCTTCTACGTGCAATATGCCCATGCCCGCATCGCCTCGCTCGGCCGCAAGGCGGCGGACGCTGGAGTCGAGCTGAACGGACCGGCTGACCTGCAATTGCTCGACGAGGAGGAGCTCGGCCTGGTGAAGCTGGCTGCTCAGTACGGGCGGGTGATCGAGGGAGCGGCGCTGGCGCATGAGCCGCACCGCATTGCCTTCTACCTCTATGACCTTGCCGCCGCCTTCCATGCTCTATGGAACCGGGGCAATGACGATCCTTCGCGACGCTTTCTTGTCGAGAACCGTCCTGACCTCAGCCGGGCCCGGTTGGAGCTGGCGCGCGGAGTCAGCCAGGTAATCCGTTCCGGCCTCGCGCTGATGGGTGTCGAAGCGGCCGAGGAGCTGCGCTGACGTGGCCGAGCCGGCAACCCCGAACGAGCGCCTGCCCTGGCTGACCGAGGTGCCGCGCATTGGTCCGCCGCCGCCGCCTAAGAAGCGTTGGGAGTTCCCCTGGGGAGCCGTGCTGATCGGGCTGGCCTTCGCCTTCGTGGCCGTGGCCGCTTATTACCTCGGCATCCGCAAGGCCGTCGAGGGCAGGCAGCCTGAGACCGCTCGGACGATGCCGCTGGAGCAGCCCTATGAGGAGCCCGCACCTGCGGCACCGCAGGCCTCCACGAACCGAGCGATCGCTTCGGAGGGTACTGCGACCACCATCGCCGAGGAACCAGCAACTCCGGCCCTTGATGTGCGCGAGCGGCCGCGATCACGGCAAGCCCGAACTCGCGCCGTGACCCCCCCGCGGCTGCGCACCAGGTCAGCTCCATCCAATGCCATTCGTGTCCCCCTGCCGGTCATCGTGCAGCCAGTAGTACGTGGGCGGATCATTCAGCTTGGCGCCTTTCCAACGCCAGTGCAGGCCGAACTCGCCTGGCGCCAATTGGTTAAGACTTGGCCTTATCTGGCGACCAAGCCGAAGCTCGTGTCTCCGATCGACGTTCGCTCAACCGACGGCAAGGCGACCCGCATGCACCGGCTTCAACTCGCGACGGCTTCGCAAGCGCAATCCGTTGTCATATGCCAGCAACTCGAAGCGAAGAAGCAGAGTTGCGCGGTGGTGTATTGATGGACGCGAGACAAGCGATGGCGGGGGACGCCAACTTTCCATGGCTGCAGGCGGTAGACGATGAGGATGCTGCCCCGCGTCTCTCGGCGCGCAAGATGCTGGCGGCGATCGCCTTGGTGCTACTCGCGGCCGCGATCGTCGCGGGCACCCTGTTCTGGTTGGGCCGCGCTGGTGCGGACGGCGGCAGCGGGCCGCCCGAGCTGATCCGCGCCGAGCCAGGCCCTTACAAGATCAAACCTCCGGAGCCGGGTGGCCTCGACGTGGCCGGTGAAAGCGGCACGGCCTATGCCACCAGCGCCGGGGAGGAAACCGATGCCGAGCTGGACCTTGGCGCGGTCCCGGAAGAGCCGGTCGCTCGCCCGCAGACGGGTCAGCCTGCGCCTGCAGAAGACGCGGCGGCCAAACGGCTGCCTGGCAATGAGACGCGGGTGCCGGTCGAGGAGCCAGCCGCGCCCGCCGGTCCGCCCGGAAGTGCCGTGCAGCTGGGCTTCTACCCGAGCCAGTCCGCCGCCAACGCTGCCTGGGAAACGCTGTCCGGCCGCTTCTCCGCGGTGGCCGGTGCCGGCAAGATCGTGCTCCCTTACCAGGGCGGGTTCCGCCTGCGGGCCGGCTTTGGCTCGCCCGCCCAAGCCACTCGCGCCTGCCAGCTGCTCAAGGTCGCGGGTGAGGCCTGCTTTGTGGTGCGCTGATGCAGGCGGCGATCTATGGTCTCGCGGGACCCGTCATTACGCCGCAAGAGCGCGCCTTCTTTCTGGAGTGCGATCCGGCCGGCTACATCCTGTTCCGGCGCAACTGCGATACCCCGGAGCAGCTTCGCGCCCTGACCGACTCCCTGCGTGATCTTCATGGCCGCGCGGATCTGCCGATCCTGATCGATCAGGAAGGCGGGCGGGTGGTCCGGATGCGCCCGCCGGTGTGGCCGCAACTGCCGAACGGCGAAGCGTTCGACCGCCTCTATCAGTTGGCGCCGAGTTCGGCGATTGAGGCAGCGCGGATGAATGCGCGGGCGATCGCCCTGATGCTCAGGGCGTCCGGCATCAACGTCAACTGCCTGCCGATGCTTGATGTGCGTCAGCCCGGCGCGACCGACATCGTCGGCGACCGCGCCTATGGTGGCCAGCCGATGCAAGTGGCGGCGCTGGGGCGGGCGGTGCTGGACGGCATGGCCAGTGCCGGCGTGGTAGGCGTGGTGAAGCACATGCCCGGACACGGGCGCGCCCTGGTCGACAGTCACAAGGAACTGCCGATCGTCAGCGCCTCAGACGATGAGCTCACGATCGATCTAGAGCCGTTCGAGCGGCTCGCATCCGCCCCGATGGGGATGGCGGCGCATATCGTCTTCACCGCTTGGGATCGTGACCGCCCGTCGAGCCAATCACCCATCGTGATCGAGCAGGTTATCCGCCAACGCATCGGCTTCGGGGGCTTTCTGATGACCGATGACATCGGCATGGAAGCGCTGTCAGGATCGCCGGGCGAGCGCTCGGCCGCGGCGATCGTCGCCGGTTGCGACGCGACGCTCCACTGCTCGGGCAAGTTCGATGAAATGCTCGACGTCGCCGCGCACGTCGGTGACTTGACCACCGATGGAGAGGCGCGGCTTCATCGTGCGATGGCGGGCGTCAGGGTCGAGGATGAAACCGCACCCGGCTTGGCGGAAGCCAGCGCCAAACGGGATGAACTGCTGGCGCTGGTCTAGCGCGAAAACGGCGCTACTCTCCGGTTCATGAATGCCGAGCTGCCCATATGCCGAGAGGAGGAGCTGACGCTTTCGTTGGGCACCTGGGAGGGCCCGCTCGACTTGCTGCTCAATTTGGCGCGGAGCCAGAAAGTGGACCTGGCGCAAATCTCCATCCTTCAGCTCGTCGAGCAATATCTCACCTATCTGACCCGCGTGAAGGCCCTGAAGCTGGAGATTGCGGCCGATTACCTAGTGATGGCGGCTTGGCTCGCTTACCTCAAATCCTGTCTGCTGCTGCCCAACGACCCGCAACAAGACCCTGATCCTGAGGAGCTTGCCGCACGCTTGCAGCTGCGCCTGCAGCGGCTCGACGCAATGCGCGACGCCGGCGCCCGCCTGATGGGTCGCGATCGGATCGGCCGCGACGTGTTCGTGCGCGATGCGCCTGAAGGCGTCCGTCTGGTGCGCAAGTCGGAGTGGCGGGTCGACGCCTACGATCTTTACGCCGCCTATGGCGCAGTGCGCGCCCGCTCGGCACCGGTCATGCATGTGGTCGCGCCGCGAGCGGTGCTGACGCTCGAAGCTGCGATTGACCGCGTATCGGCGCTGGTTGGGAGCCGCATCGACTGGCGGCGGCTCGAGGCGTTCCTGCCGTCCTCGCAGGACCCTGCCTTCCGCAGGTCGGCGCTTGCATCCTCCTTTGCGGCAGCGCTTGAGCTTGCCCGGAAAGGCCGGCTGGAACTGGCGCAGGCGGGTCCGTTCGAACCGATCATGATCCGGGCGACACCAGGCGGATGATCGGTGATGGGTTCGTCCGGGCGGTCGAGGCGACCCTGTTCGCCTCCGCCGAACCGCTCGCACCGGAGGAGGTTGCGCTTCACGTCGGTGAGGGCGATGTGAGGTCCGCGATTGCCGCCCTCGCCGGGCAATATGCCGGGCGCGGCATCGAACTGGTGGAGCGCGGCGGGCGCTGGCACTTCCAGACCGCTCCCGACCTCGCCCATCTGCTCCGCCGCACGCGCGAGGAGCAGCGCCGCCTGTCCCGCGCTGCGACCGAGACGCTGGCGATCATCGCCTATCACGAGCCGGTCAGCCGGGCGGAAATCGAAGCCGTCCGCGGCGTGCAGATGTCCAGGGGCACGCTGGACGTGCTGATGGAGGCGGGCTGGGTGCGCCCCGCAGGCCGCCGCGAAGGTCCCGGCCGGCCGCTGCTCTATGCCACGACCGCGCAGTTCCTCAGTCACTTCGGTCTTGGCTCCCGTCGCGACCTGCCGGGCATGGAAGATCTCAGGGCTGCAGGGCTGCTGGATCCGGTAGATATGGCCCTTCATCAGCTGCAACTGGAAAGCGCGAACGAACAGGACTAGATAGCCCTCAACCTTTTGGAGTTTACACGATGGGCGGTTTCAGCCTCTGGCATATTCTGATCTTCGCGGTGATTGTGCTGCTGCTGTTCGGCGGCAATCGCTTTTCCAACATGATGGGCGACGTTGCCAAGGGCCTGAAGAGCTTCAAGCAGGGCATGGCTGACGACGACGACGAGCAGAAGCGCCGCCATGAGGAGCAGCGTCGGCTGGGGTCGCAGGATCGACCGATCGACGTAACGCCGAACCCGCGGGTAGGCGACCCGGTCGCGCCGCCGCCGCCCCCCTCGGACCAGCAGCCCCGCTAGCGCTGCAAGCCGGAACCGCGCCGTGTTCGGCGTCGACAGCAGTGAGCTCTTCATCGTGGCGGTCTTGGCGCTGATCTTCATCGGCCCCAAGGAATTGCCGGCCACCCTGCGTACCGTTGGCCGCTGGGTCGGCCAGGTACGCGGCCACGCCCGTCACTTCACCTCCGGCATCGAGAACATGATGCGGGAGGCAGAGCTCGAAGAGATGGAGAAGAAGTGGCGCGAGGAGAATGACCGCATTATGCGCGAGCATCCGGTCGCGCTGCCTTATCCCGGCGCCGATCTGAGCACTCCGGCGCACGCCCAGGTGCAGCCCGCCGAGTGGGGCACATCGCTGGCCACCGGCGATTGGAGTCCGGCGTCTGCTGCATCCTCCAATGACGAGCCTCGGCTGCCTTTGCCGGATCCCGACACCAGCAAGCGACCGCTGCCGTGAAGGATCTTGACGAGAGCAAGGCTCCGCTGCTGGAACATCTGGTCGAGCTGCGCCGCCGACTACTGGTCAGCCTGGCCGCGCTGGTCGGCGCATTTCTGCTATGCCTGACCTTTGCCAAGCCGATCTTCGGCGTGCTGGTCCAGCCGTTGCTCGCCGCGGGACAGGGCAAGCTCATCTACACCGACGTGTTCGAGGCCTTCTTCACCGAAGTGAAGGTGGCGCTGTTCGCCGCGCTGATGGTCTGCTTTCCCGTGTTCGCGACGCAGGCATGGCGGTTCATCGCACCGGGGCTGTACGTCAAGGAGAAGAAGGCTTTTTTGCCCTTTCTGCTGATGACGCCGTTCTTCTTTGGTGGGGGAGCGGCCTTTGCCTACTTCGTCGCCATGCCCTGGGCATTAAAGTTCCTGCTGAGCTTCGAGGGCAACATCGGCGGTGTCACGCAGGAGGCGCTGCCGGGCGTCGGCAACTACCTGAACTTTGTCACCCGCTTTCTGTTCGGCTTCGGCGTTGCGTTCCTGACGCCGGTGCTGCTGATGCTGCTGGAGCGGGCGGGGCTGATCACCCGCGAGACGCTGACCAGCCACCGCCGCCATGCCATCGTGGTCTGTGCCGCCGTGTCCGCGGTGCTGACGCCGCCGGACGCCGTATCCATGCTGCTGCTGCTGGTGCCGCTCTATCTACTCTATGAGTTCGCCATCCTCGCCATTCGATTGACGCATTGGCGCGCCGCTAGGCGGTCCGCGGCTGGCTCAAGGTCCGAAGCTGTCGAATGAGCCCAGATACAAGTGGGCCCGGAAACGCCACCGGGGGGGGAGGGTTGGCGGTTCCGGGCCCATGTAAGCGGATAGCGAGAGCGGGGGGGCAAAAGGTCACTATCCGAAGTGAAGAACGTGGACCTTGCCCGGGGGTTCCCACTCAATTCAAAACTTTCTCAATTATTCTGGGCCGGGTCCTAGCGCGGGGGAAATACCGGCAGGTCCACGCTGTACCGCCCCAACTTTCGATCAAGCGTTGAGCGCAACTGCTTGGCCAATCCGCCGATAATCCGCTCAAACTGTTTGCGCTCCGGGTCCTCGGCAATCTCGGGGTTGAGCACCGGGCTGTTCAGCTCAAAGCGAGCGGTTAGCGGACCGTTGCGCCTCAAGTTGAGCTCGACGGCATCGTCCGGCCGGGCAAGCATGGCGAACTCCACCACCTCAGTGACCAGGAAGGCGACGGCGACCGCAACGTCTTGAGTGGTGTTGAGGCTCTCCAAATCGAGATCAATGTTGAGGCCTCGTGCGCTATCGGGAGCACTGCCGCGCAGCGAGGCCGAGAGTTCGCTGAGCAGCGGCCGGAGCGCGATCCCGCGGTTCTCCTCGAGTTCGGCATAATGGTTGCGATGCACCAACGCGAGGGCGTCGACCCGGCGGCCGATGGAGGAGTAAGCGTCGCGGGCATCCTCCGTTTCCGCGTTGCGCCCATGGATATTGAGCAGGCTGGCGACGACCTGCAGATTGTTCTTCACCCGGTGATGCACCTCACGGACCAGCTTGCGCTGCCCCTCCAGCGCTTCGGCCATTTCCATCTCGGATTGCTCGATGCGCTCCACGGCCCGGCTGAAGCTTTGTCCGAGGTCGCGGATCTCGACCGCCGAGCCTGGTTCCGCCGGCAACTGCAGGTGCCCGCTACCCGGTTGGTACGCGCCGACCGCCTGCTGCATGCGCCGCAGCGGCTTGATGAGGAAACGGCTCACGAGGAACCAGGAGAGGATCGCCGCGGCGATCCACATCAGCAATGGCAGCAGGATCAGGCCACGATCCAGGATTGCGATCCGGTTGATCCCCACGGCAGTACGAGCTTTCAGTTGCCCGCCGGCGATCGCCCGCTCGTGTGATACCTCGTCGTGTTCGAAACTGCTTCGGGCAGGACCTTCATCGACCAGCGGCATGGTCTGGGCGGCATCGCTGAGCGACATCTCGGCGACGCTGCCCACCCCGGCCAGCGCTGCCTCGCGCAGTTCCTCGCGGGTCAGCGTGCCGGTCGCCTGCCCGCCGAACACACCGACCCGGTAATAGAGCATGGTCCCACCCGGCGAGAGCCACAACTGCACTGCCCCTGGCGGAACCAGCAGGTTCGCGCGGCTGGGCGAGACCGACCCCACCGTGCACAGCAGAGTGCCGGCCGGATCCCGCAGGGCGAAGTTGCGCGGCGGATTGGCCGTGACCGATAGCGACCGGAGGGTCGTGGCGCACGGATCGTTGCCCGGCTGCCCTAGCGCACCATTGGCGGCTACCCGCAAGGCCAAGGCCTTTCGTGCGATAAGGCTATCCACGCCACGCATGGCGGCGAAGCTCTGGTTCTCAGCACTGGTAGTCAGCGCACGATTGGCGGTGGAGATGCCCTGTGCTGCAACCCAGACCAGCACAAGGCCCAGAGGAAGAACAGCGGCAGACAGGATGACCAGCAGCTTACCCGTGGTAGGCAGTCGCTGGAACCAGCGTGTTAGACGACTCATGAAGCGGGCACCGGGCCGCCCTCGTCAGCTGAGCTTGCCAAGCAAATCCAGGAAGTCGTCGGGCACCTGCTCGCGAAGAGTAACGTCGTAGGCCGTGCGGAGCGCACGGCTAACATCGTCCGGCGCGTCGACCGAACGCCTGCGACGAGTTTTGCCGGTCGTTGCCTGATCCGATGCCGCGGGGTCGTGGCGCTTGAGTTCAGCCTTAATATTCGCGCC
>CADCWB010000214.1 GCA_902806295.1 uncultured Sphingomonas sp.
CGGTTGATCCATTCCGCCCCCTGTCTCTGGCCGACGTTAGCGCCTGCACTACAAGTTAGCCGAAGCTAAATTGTTCCGTCCAGGCTTATGTGCGATGGAGCGCCATGGTCTTGCCCGATCCCAAGGAACAGGCGCGCCGTTTCGCGCGGGTGCGCTCGGCGCATCGGGCGGAAATGCAGGAGGATTATCTCGAGCTGATCGCCGAGCTGATCGCCGAAACGGGCGAGGCGCGGGCGGCCGACCTCGCCGAGCGATTCGGGGTGACGGCCGCCACGGTGGCAAATACGCTGGCGAGGCTGCGGCGCAACGGGCTGATCGAGACGCAGCCCTACCGGTCGATCTTCCTCACCGAGGAGGGCCGGCAGGTCGCGGCGAGATCACGCGCCCGGCATCTGCTCGTGCTCGATTTTCTCCTCAGCCTTGGCGTCAGCCGCGAGGTGGCGGAGATGGACGCGGAGGGGCTGGAGCATCATCTCAGCCCCGAGACGCTGGCGGCGATGAAGGCGTTCAGCTCGCGGGGTTCGGATGCGACTGCGGATCCGCCACCTTCTCCAGCTCCGAATTGAGCTCGCCGCCCATCAGCAGGATATAGGCGGTGAGGTACAGCCAGGTGAGGAACACGACCACGGCGCCGAGCGAGCCGTAGGTGGCATTGTAGCTTCCGAAATTCGTGACGTAGAAGCCGAAGCCGAGCGTCGCCGCGATCCAGAGCAGGGTCGCGATGATCGATCCCGGCGTGAGCCACGTCCACTTCGCCTTGGGACGGTTAGGCGCGTAGCGGTAGACCAGGGCTATCACCGCACTGACGCCCGCCGCGGCGACGGCCCAGAGCAGGATCTGCAGCAATGTGTGGACCAGTGGCGAGGAGAAAGGCAGCAGCCGTTCGATGAACCCCATCACTGAGATTGCGAGCATGCCGAGGAGCAGCGCCGCCACTGCCCCGACCGTGATCAGGGCGGCGAGCGCGGTCGTCTTGACGAAGCCGCGATCCTCCTCGACGCCGTAGACGATGTTGAGCGCGGTGATGATCGAGGTCGCGCCCCGCATCGCGCCGTAGAGCGACAGGAGCAATGCGAGCAGCAGCCCGAAACCCTGCTTGCTCGTCGCAGTCTTGCTGATGCTGATCAGCTGCTCACCGATTAGCTTAGCCGCATCCGCCGGCATGACGGAGGTGAGCCCCTGCACATGGCTCATCACCGAAGCGGGGTCGGCGACAAGGCCGTAGGTCAGCACCAGGGCGCCGAGCAGCGGGACAAAGGCGAGAAAGGCGTAAAAGGCGACGCCGGCCGCGACGATGCTGACATTGTCCTTGGTCGATTCGGCATAGGTGCGTTTCAGGATTTGAAACCAGCCCGCGGGCGGGATCTTCGCCGGGCTGTCGCCGTTCACCCGGCCGGCGTCCAAAGCTGCTTGTGCCATTACTCATTCGCTCTCGAGGATTGGCGGTGAAAAGGCCCGGACGGGCCTCGTGGTTCCAACCGCTTGCCTAGCCTCTGCGGCTTGGGCACGGTGTGCGGACGCCCCGAGGAGAATTCAAAGATGAAACCTGCCCTGTTCGCGTTGATGATCGGCATGCTGGCGATTCCGGCTTCGGCGCAGGATCAGGTGAGCCTGGCCGACCGGGAGCTGCACGAGCGGCTGCTGACGCTGGACACCCATCTCGATACGCCGACCCGCTTCGAGCGGCCGGGCTGGCGCTTCGACCGCTGGCACGATTACGATTTCGACGGCAGCCAGGTCGATATTCCGCGGATGGAGGTGGGCGGGCTCGATGGCGGCTTCTTCGTCATCTACACCGCGCAGGGACCGACCACGCCCGAAGCCTATGCCCGGGTGCGCGATCAGGCGCTGATGCGGGCGATGGCGATCCAGCGCGTCGTCGCCGAGAACGAGGACAAGCTCGCGCTCGCCACCACCGCCGCGGACGCGGAGCGGCTGCATCGACAGGGCAAGCGCATCGTCTATCAGTCGATCGAGAACAGTTATCCGCTCGGCACCGATCTCAGCCTGCTCACCACCTTCCACAAGCTCGGCGTGCGGATGGCGAGCCCGGTCCATAACGGTCCGAACCAGTTTTCCGACAGCGCGCGCGGGGACGTCAAGCACCGCGGCCTGTCGCCGCTCGGGCGGCGCTGGGTCGCCGAGATGAACCGGCTCGGCATGGTGATCGACGGCAGCCATGCTTCGGACGCGGCGATCAGCCAGATGATCGACCTGTCGCGCACGCCGCTGATCTTGTCGCATCACGGCCCCGATGCGCTGCAGGACTCGCCGCGCAACATCCCGGATGCGCTGATGCGGAAGCTCGCTCGATCCGGCGGCGTGATGCAGATGAACACGCTGTTCCTGGTGCCAATGGAGAGCGCCCCGGGCCGCGAGGAAATCGAGGACCGGCAGGAACGCTGGGAGGTTCTGACCCCGGCCGAACGCGCGCGCCTGGTCGCCGACAAGGCCGCGCTCGACGCCCGCTACCCGCCGCGTTTCGCCAACCTCGACCTGTTCATGCGCAGCACGCTGTACGCGATACGGGTGATGGGCGTCGACCATGTCGGGATGGGCGCGGATTGGGACGGCGGCGGCGGCCTCGCGGATATGAAGGACATCGGCGGCCTTGCGGCGATCACCGCGCGGCTCCGCCAGGCGGGCCTCAGTGAAGCCGACATCGCCAAGATCTGGAGCGGCAACACGCTGCGCCTGCTTCGCGCGGCCGAGGCGGGGGCGGCCAAGCGCTGATGAGCCCGGCCGACGAGCCGATCAGCGAGATCGAGCAGCTGCGTCAGCTGTTCGACAAGGCGCCCGGCTTCATGGCGGCGACGCACGGGGC
>CADCWB010000215.1 GCA_902806295.1 uncultured Sphingomonas sp.
GCCCGATTGAACCCGACGATGTCGGTGCTGAGCCTTGCCTATGAGGCGGCCAAGGCCAATCCCAAGCGCGTGCTGTTCGCCGAAGGCGAGGAGCGTAACGTCCTTCGCGCGGCGATTGCGTTCAAGGACGGTGGGCTGGGCACGCCGGTGCTGGTCGGGCGTGAGGAAGTCCACGACCTGCTCAAGGAACTCGGGGTCGACGATCCGTCCGGCTACGAAGTGTTGAACAGCCGCAATTCGCCATTGGTCGGGCGAGCAGTCGATCATCTCTATGCCAGGCTGCACCGCAAGGGCTACCTTCGACGTGAGATCGAGCGAATGGTTAATCAGGACCGCAACTACTTCGCTGCGGCCATGCTGGCGCTGGGCGAGGCGGACGCCATGATCACCGGCGCTACCCGTCCGTTCAGCCAATCGCTCAAGCAGGTTCAGACCGTCATCGACGACGATGGCGCAACGCCGTTCGGCATCAATATCATCGTCGGCCAGAATCAGACGGTGCTGGTCGCCGACACCGCGGTGACCGAGCGCCCAACCGCCGAGGAGCTGGCGGCCATTGCCATCCGATCGGCGGCCTTCGCCCGCAGCATGGGGCAGGATCCGCGCGTTGCCTTCACCAGCTACACGACCTTCGGCAACCCGCCCGGTGCCTTTATCGGTGAACTGCGTGAGGCGGTGGCGCTGCTCGACTCGCGTCAGACCGATTTCGAATATGAGGGCGAGATGTCGCCCGACGTGGCGCTGAACCATGACATGCAGCGCCGCTTCTACCCGTTCAGCCGGCTGACTGGCCCGGCCAACATCCTGATCATGCCGGGCCTGCAGTCGGCGAGCTTGTCGGCCAAGCTGCTGCGAGCGGTCGGCGGCGAGAATGTGCTTGGGCCGTTTCTCGTCGGCATGAAGCTGCCGGTGCAGATCGCGCCGATGACCGCCAGCGCGACCGACTTGGTCACACTGGCGGTACTGGCGGCCGGAGCCGTAGAGCGCTCGCGCGGGCGCTAAATCCGCTCTGCGCTGGAGACCTGATCCGCATCTCTAAGCGCGGCAATGATCGCGTGCAGGTGGGCGAGATCGTGCACCTCCACATCGACGTGGAAGGTGTGGAACGAACCGTCGCGGTGGACCTGCTGGAGGTTGATGATGTTGGCGCCCTTGCCGCCGAGCACTCCGGCCATGACGCCTAACGCACCTGCAACGTCCCGCAGGATGATGCACAGGCGAGCCGTTGCGCCGTCGGAACCGTCGCCCCAAGCAAGGTCGAGCCAGTCGGCATCGATCCCGCTCGCCAGCTGCTCGCAGCCGATGGCGTGAACCTCGATCTCCTCGTCCTCGCGGCGCAGGCCGACGATGCGATCGCCCGGGATCGGATGGCAGCAGGAGGCTAGGTGAAAGGCGACTCCGGCGGTCAGGCCCTTGATTGAGATCGCCTGCCGCTGCGCAACCGGACGTGGCGTCACGTCGCCGCCCGTGGAGCCGGGCATCAGTGCCTCCATCAATGCCTCATCGCCGATCCGCTTGCGCGCGATCGCGACCATCAGTGCCTCTTCGTCCTCCAACTTAAGCTTCTTGAGGGCGCGGGGCAGTGCTTCCTTGGGCAGTGTCACCGGCAACCGGGCGCCGATTTCGTCGTAGATCTTGCGGCCGAGTTCGACAGTCTCGTCGCGCTCCTTGTGACGAACGAAGCGGCGGACGGCCGAGCGCGCCTTGCCGGTCGCCACGAAACGCAGCCATGACGGTTGCGGATGCTGGGCTTCGCTGGTCAGGATCTCGACCTGATCGCCATTCTCCAGCAGCGTACGCAAGGGCACCACGCGACTGTTGACCTTGGCCCCGACGGTCTGGTCGCCCAGCCGGGTGTGCACGGCGTAGGCCAAGTCGATCGGAGTGGCCCCTTTCGGCAACTGGATCAGCTCGCCCTTGGGCGTGAAGGCGAAGATCCGGTCCTGGTACATCGCCATGCGGGTGTGCTCGAGCAGCTCTTCCGGGCTGTCGGCGTGATCTAGGATCTCCACCAGATCGTCGATCCAGGGCACCTTGATGTCGGCGACCGGCTTGCCTTCCTTGTAGGCCCAATGGGAGGCGAGGCCTCGTTCGGCTTGGGCGTGCATCTCGCGGGTGCGGATCTGGACTTCGATCCGCATTTTCGTATCGTGAATAACCGACGTGTGCACGCTACGGTAACCGTTGCGTTTGGGTGTCGAGATGAAGTCCTTGAAACGGCCGGGCACCATCGGCCAGCGGCGATGGATGTGGCCCAGCGCGCGGTAGCAATCCTCCGCGCCGTTCACGATCACCCGAAACGCCATCACGTCCGATAGCTGTTCGAAGCTGATGTGCCGCTCGGCCATCTTCTTCCAGATGGAATAAGGATGCTTCTCGCGCCCGGTGACCTCCGCCTCGAGGCCATTGTCCGCGAGGTGCAGCCGGAGGCCGAGGCCGATGCGGCTGACGATGTCCCCGCCCTCGGCATGAAGCTGCTGCAGGCGCCGCGTAATCGAGGCATAAGCGTCCGGCTCGAGTTCGCGGAAGGCGAGCGTCTGCATCTCGTTCATGATCTCGTACATGCCGATCCGCTCGGCGAGCGGGGCATAGATATCCATCGTCTCGCGGGCGATCCGGCGGCGCTTGTCCTCACTTCCGATATGATGAAGGGTCCGCATGTTGTGCAGGCGGTCGGCGAGCTTCACTAGCAACACGCGGATATCGTCGGACAGGGCGAGCAGGAACTTGCGCAGGTTCTCCGCCGCGCGCTCATTCTCCGACTGCGCCTCGATCTTGCTTAGCTTGGTAACGCCATCGACCAGCCGCGCTACGTTGGCACCGAAGAGCTTCTCGACCTCCTCCGGTGTCGCCACCGTATCCTCGATCGTGTCGTGGAGAATGCCGGTGACAATGGTCTCGTCGTCTAGCTTGAGGTCGGTAAGGATGCCGGC
>CADCWB010000216.1 GCA_902806295.1 uncultured Sphingomonas sp.
CAGCGCCTCGTCGGGCGCGACCCCTGCTTTCTGGCGGGCGGTGTCGAAGATGTCCGGACAGGGCTTGGAGCAGCCTACGTCGTCGGCGCTGGTCGTGGCGTCAAGGATATCGGCGATATCGAGCAGCTCAACATAATGGCGAAGCTCTTCACCCGCGGCCGATGAGGCGAGGACGATTTTGAGGCCCACGTCGCGGCAGCGGACGAGCAGGTCGCGTGCGCCGGGAAAGGGCTTCACCAGCGGAAGATACTTCTGCTTGTAGATCGTTCCGTGCGCGTCGCCGAGCCGCTCCGCTTCGTCTGGGCTGGCGTCCGGCAGGAGGGCGGGGACATAGTTGTCCGCCCCCTTGCCGATCTGGTCATGCAGGGTCTGCCGGTCGAAGCTGTATCCCGCGGCGCGAAATGCCTCGTCCCAGGCGAGCACGTGATAGTCGTTGCTGTCGACGAGCGTGCCGTCGATGTCGAATAAGATAGCCTTGAGCATCTGGCGCTAACGGCCTCGACCCGCGCGGGTTGCCAGCGCTCGTTTGAGGGTCCGAGCGTCTTCGAGCGCGTGTCCGTGGATGTCGTTGTTGAAGTAAGCCTAGACCGAGCGGCCGTCGCTTCGCTGCGCCATCAGCCAATCGGCCCATTCGGCCATTTGGTCGTCGGAATAGCGGCCCCAGTATTTGCCGCCAGTGCCGTGAAAGCGGACGTAAGCCGTGCGTCCACTCGCCCAGCGCGGCGAGAGGAGTCCGGCAAGGTCGTGCGCCACGAAGCCGGCGCCATGCCGATTGAGCAAAGCCAGCACCGCTGGATCATACCAGCTGTCATGGCGGAACTCGACGACATGCTCGAGGTTAGCCGGCAGGTGCGCGAGGTAGGCCGCGAGCCGTTCGTCGTTCCGGCGAAGGCTGGGCGGGAGTTGGTGAAGAAGCGGACCAAGCTTGTCGCCGAGCGCCCGGGCCAGCCCGGCGAACTCGGCGACCGGGCCCATGCAATCGAGCAGCTTCTTGTTGTGAGTGATGAACCGGTTGACCTTCACGGCATAGCGGAAGCCGGGCGGCGCCTTGTTGCGCCAGCCCTCGAAGGTCTTGAGCAGCGGCAGGCGGTAGAAGCTCGCGTTGATCTCAACCGTGTCGAACTCGGCCGAATAATGAGCAAACCACTGCTTCTGCGGCAAGGCCGGCGGATAGTAGATCTCGCGCCAGTGTCGGTAGACCCAGCCCGAGCAGCCGACATGAATGGGAGCGGGCAATGGAAACTCCGTCCGGTTGGGTCGTTTCGATCTCAACCTTTAAGTTTGACGGAGAGTTTCCTTGCTCAAGAACCGTATCGCTCCAATCGGTTTGGGGTTGTCGCTTGTCGCCACGGTGGCGATCGCTGCTTCCCGCGCTCCGGCGCAGAACGCATCCGCCGCGCCGGCCAATGCTGCGGCGCCAGCGGCTCAGAAGCCATGGGTCAAGCCCGGTGCGCCCGGGTCGGAGATCAACGGGACGACCTTCCACGCTCAGGTTCTGCTCGATCTTGCCGGTTTCCCGACCGGAGTTGTCGATGGCAAGCAGGGGATGGTGTTCAAGCAGGCGCTTCGCGGCTTCCAGCAGGCCCGGGGGCTGCCGGTTTCCGGCAACCTGGATGGGCCGACACGCGCTGCCCTGCTGCAGGACAAGCGCCCCGCCGTTCGCCAACTCCGGCTAACGGAGCAGGACGTCGGTGGTCCCTTTATTTATCCTTTACCGGAGAAGCCTGACGCCCAGGCCAAGCTCGATGGGCTGCACTACCGCAACATGCTCGAGAAGGTGGCGGAGCGTTTCCATACAACGCCGCGGACAATTGTGGCACTCAATGGTCCCGACAAGCTGATCGGTCCGGGACAGGTGCTGGTGCTGCCGAACGTGCTGCCTGCGTCCCGCGAGTATTCGGAGGCGGACGGCAAGCAAGGCCAATTGCTCAACCTCTTCAACGTCAACGCCCAGCAGCCGTCGGGCGACTTCGTTGTGGTCGACAAGTCCGATGGCGTGATGCGCGTATATCAGGGCGAGGTGCCTAAGGGCGAGTTCAGCAGCGACAAGAAAGCGGGTCCCGCCCCCAAGCTACCGCCCAACGTCGGTAAGCTCGTTGCTCAGTTCCCGGTCACCATGGGTTCGAAGGAATATCCGCTGCCGATTGGTCGCTGGAAGGTGACCACCTATGCCTTCCTGCCGCCGTTCAAGTACCAGCCGGAGCTGCTTAACGATGGCGACGAGAGCGTCGGCGAGCAGATGCTGCCCCCCGGACCCAATGGCCCAGTGGGCGTCGCATGGCTCGACCTGACGAAGGAGCATTACGGCATCCACGGCACCGACGAGCCGTCGACCATCGGCCGCGCGGAATCGAGCGGCTGCATTCGGCTTGCCAATTGGGACGTGATCAGGCTTTCTCGCATCATGAAGCCGGGGTTCACTGCGATCTTCCAGGCTTGATTAGGGAGCAGCCTTGCCTAGCCGCCTGAGTATCGCCGGCAATCTCGTCGTCCTGACCATTCTCGCCGGCGGCGGTTGGCTGGTGTGGACCAATGCCCGGGGCTCTGGTCCGCCCTCGCCGGTGGTGGCCGAACTTTCGACGGCGGCCGAACGGGTCGGCATCGGCGACACCGACCGTGCTCCTCGTGCCGGGGCGATCCAGCCACGGTCGGTTGCGATTGCTCCGACCGGCCTGGCGGTGCCGGTAGACGGGGTGAGACCGGCCGACCTAACCGACACCTATACCCAGTCACGCGCTGGTGGGGCGCGGGTCCACAATGCCATCGACATCATGGCGCCGCGGGGTCGACCCGTGATTTCCGTTGGCCCGGGGACGGTGGAAAAGCTGTTCTACAGCCGGGGCGGCGGCGGCATTACGGCCTATGTTCGTTCGCCCGACAGCCGCTGGCTCTACTATTACGCCCATCTCGACGCCTATGCGCCGGGCCTGCGCGAGGGTCAGCGCGTCGAACGTGGTACGCCGATCGGAACCGTGGGCTTCAGCGGCAACGCCAACCCGGCCGGGCCGCACCTTCATTTCGCGATCAACCGCATGAGCGGCGGCGAGAAATGGTATGACGGCACGCCGGTCAACCCGTACCCGCTGCTTGCCGGAAAGCAGGCGCCGCGCTAGGGGCGCTTTCGCTCATTTCCCGGCCGCTGCCCTGAGCCTGTCGACGGGTCGTCCTCCTTCTAGCCCAAAGCGAGAAGGACAGGGCTTCGACAAGCTCAGCCAAGCGGGCGTTCTTTGAAGGCGTTCAAACCCATGAAGATCAGCGGCGTGGACATTCGTCCCGGTAATATCATCGAATATGAAGGCGGCATCTGGCGCGCGGTCAAGATCCAGCACACGCAGCCCGGCAAGGGCGGCGCCTACATGCAGGTGGAGCTCAAGAACCTGATCGACGGACGCAAGAACAACGTGCGCTTCCGCTCGGCCGAGACGGTGGAGCGGGTTCGGCTCGACACCAAGGACTTCCAGTTCCTGTTCGCGGACGGCGACATGCTGACCTTCATGGACAAGGAAAATTACGAGCAGATCAGCCTGCCGCGCGACTTGCTGGGCGATGCCGCGGCATTTCTGCAGGACGGGATGGACGTGGTGATGGAGCTCCACGAGGAGCGGCCGATCAGCGTCCAACTGCCGGATACGATCGAGGCCACCATCGTCGAGGCCGACGCAGTGGTGAAGGGGCAGACGGCGTCGTCGTCCTACAAGCCGGCGATCCTGGAGAATGGCGTCCGCGTCATGGTCCCGCCGCACATCGGTGCGGGAACGAAGATCGTGGTCGACGTTTACGAGCAGACCTATGTGAGGCGCGCAGACTAGCTTAATTCCCTCCGGCTTGCGGGAGGGGACAGCTGAGCCCAGCGAAGCAGGAGAGGGCCTGTTCCGCTGCTTCGACATGCCCTCCCCCAGCCCCTTCCGCAAGCGGGAGGGGAGG
>CADCWB010000217.1 GCA_902806295.1 uncultured Sphingomonas sp.
AGATCGGGCTCGCGCCCTACGCCAACAGCCGCGTGATGCATGAGGATGCGCTCGCCGGCGGCCAGCTGGTGCTGACCGCCAACGACGTGCGGGAGAATGGCGCCGCCTGGGCGATGGATCAGGCGCTGGCCCGGCTGGAGCCGCTCGACGCCATCATGCTCGACTGCGACATCGACGTGATCGACCGCAGCCAGTTCCCCGGCGCGCCTGGCGCCCGAGCGGGTGGGCTCCCCAACCTCGACTTCCTCGAAGCGGCGAAGCTCGCGGCCGCGTTCCCCAAGGTGCGGGTGATCGACCTCACCGAATGGGACCCGTTGCTCGACCCGACCGATCTCAGCGCGCTGACTGCCGGCGGCTGGCTGGCGGAAGTGCTGAGCGGCTTTGAGGAGCGTCCGTAGGGGCGACTCGCGCGGCTAGCGGCTCTCGGCCCGTGCCTTGCCCATCTCCGACAGGCTTCGGAAAGTGATCGAGAACCGCAGCGCGTCGTGCGCCGCTATGCCATGCTCCCATTGGTGGCGAACTTCGCCGCTGAGCAGATAGGCGCTACGCGGCGGCAGGGAGACTTTGATCCGCCGAAAGGTCCGACCCACGGCACGCTTGCGGAAGGTCATGTTGGTCGGAGCGCCAAGCGAGATGCCGACGACCTGTTCGAATACCGGCCGATCCTTGTGCCAGCCAATCCCCGCGCCGGGATCATAGCGGATCAGCAAGGCATGATTGAATTCGTCCGCCGCCAGCCCTGCCAAAGCAGCGGCGCGAGCACGCAGCGGCAACAGCCACTCGGGCAGCGGCTCGGCCAGTGTGAAGCTCCGATCCGAGAAGTCGTAGCGCCAACCATAGCTACGGGTCAGCCGCTTGCCTTCGAAGCCCTGGAACTGGAACGGCGTCAGCTTCGCCGCTTCGAGGCGGGCGAGCAGCTCGGCTTCTTCGGCGGCCGTCACGAACTCCTCGCACAAGCATAGTCCGGGGATTGGCGGCGCAGTTCCAAACAGGTCGGCGGTCATCGGCCGCGTAGCAGCTGCTTCAGTTCGGCCGGGGTCAGCGGATGGTCGAGCTGCTCCATCCGGCATTGTTCGGGCGCCTTGTCCGGGCGACGGCGTAGTAGGCGAGTGCCGTGACGGAAGCGGCCGGAGGTCACCTGGTCGTAGAGCACCTCGACCACGATCTCGGGCCTTAGCGGCTGCCACTCCGACACCCGATCGCGCACCCAGCGGCTCGCCTTGTCGGGCCGGGAGCCGGTGAAGCCGGGCGTTTCGATCAGTGCCTCCAGCTCCGGCGTCCAAGCCTTCTTCTCGGCGGCGGAGAAGGAGGAGCAAAAGCCGACATGGTTCAGCTTGCCGGCTTTATCGTAGAGCCCAAGCAGGAGCGAGGCCATGTGCTTGCCGGCGCTGTCGCGGCGGAAACCACCGACCACGCAGTCGGCCGAGCGGTGCTGCTTCACCTTGAGCATCGCGCGCTCGCCGGAGCGATAGGGTTGGTCGAGCCGCTTGGCGATCACGCCATCCAGCGCGCCGCCGGTGCGCTCAAGCCAGCCGAGCGCTTCGGAACGATCCGCGGTTGCGGGAGACAGCAGCGGCGCCGCCTCGCCCTGGTCCGCCATGAATGACTCCAACCGCTTGCGGCGTATGCTCAGGGGTAAGTCCGACAGCTGCTCCTCGCCTAACGCGAGCAGATCAAAGGCCATCAACCCGGCCGGGATTTCCGCCGAAAGCTTCCGGATCCGGCTCTCGGCCGGGTGAAGCCGCATCTGCAGCGCGTCGAAACTGAGCCCTTCGGAACCCTCGATGATGAGTTCGCCGTCAAGCAGGAAGCGCTCGGGCGTGAGCCGGCCGATCATGGCGGCGACTTCAGGGAAGTAGCGGGCCAGCGGCTTGCCGGACTTGGACCAGAGCTCGACCTGATCGCCATTGCGGGACGCCAGGCAGCGAAAGCCATCCCATTTCGGCTCATACTGCCAGCCGGGATCGTCGGGCAACTGCTCGACGAGCAAAGCCTCCATCGGGCCGGTGGGCGCGCTCACTTGAGCTCGATCCAGACCGGGGCGTGGTCGCTGGTCTTTGGCAGCCCACGGACGCTGCGGTCGACCCCGGCTTCGCCGAGCCGCTTCGCCGCCGCATTGTTGAGCAGCAGATGGTCGATCCGGAGGCCGGCATCGCGCGGAAAGGCGTTGCGAAAATAGTCCCAGAAGGTGAACACGCGTTCATCCGGGTGACGGGTGCGCAGCGCGTCGATCCAGCCACGTCCGAGCAGCCGCTCATATGCGGCTTTGGCCTCAGGCGCGAACAAAGCGTCGTCGGTCCAGCGCTCCGGCTTGTAGACGTCGGCGTCGGTCGGGATGATATTGTAGTCGCCCGCCAGCACCACCGGCTCGGCAAGGTCGAACAGCTCGGTCGCCAAAGCTTCGAAGCGCTCCAGCCAGGCCAACTTATAGTCGAACTTGGGGCCGGGTTTGGGATTGCCGTTTGGGGCATAGAGGCATCCCACCAGCACCCCGTTGACCGCAGCTTCCAGGTAGCGGCTCTGATCGGGTGCGGGGTCGTCGGGAAGGCCGCGACGGGTTTCGAGCGGGTTGCAGCCGCGAGCGAGGATTGCCACTCCGTTCCAGCTCTTCTGTCCGTGCCAGATGGCGCCATAGCCCGCCGCGTCGATCGCCTCGATCGGGAACTTCTCCGGCGCCGCCTTGAGTTCCTGCAGGCATGCCACGTCCGGGCTCGTAGCGGCCAGCCACTCCAGCAGCACCGGCAGCCGGCCATTGACCCCGTTCACATTGTAAGTGGCGATGCGCACGGTTGCTTGAACACCTAGGGCGCCGGTTGGGTTCAGGTCGGGCGCCGCGTTGGACCTCGCGGAAACGATAGTGATCGCGGATGCGCCGGTTGAAGTAGCGGCCGAGCGATCCTGATGTTCTCAGGGCATCAATCTCGTCTTGCGGGACGTCGAAGTAAACGTATCGGCGACCTGTCACAAACTGCACGCCCAGCTGGCGGGTCACTGGATCATAGTCGAAGTCGCGGATCACGCTCGACGGCATGTGGAAGAAACGTGTCGACGCAGCGCAGGGTCCTCACAGGCCTTAGCTGTGACCGGCCACCACCCGGCTCGCCACTGCCACTGAAACGAAAAAGACCGCCCGAAGGCGGCCTTTTGCTGGTTGCGGGGGTAGGATTTGAACCTACGACCTTCAGGTTATGAGTGCTGTTGAGCAGCGTACTCTGCTCTACGCTCCAGCACTTTTTTCCACGCATTTACAGGCACTTAGCTTGACTGGTGCCGCCTAAGGGAGCGTCAGTGCTTCTCGCGATTTCGCAGCCATTCCTTCCCGCTTGCTTCCGCCAAGCTTTCAGAATGGCCGCAGATCGAATGCGAGGTAGCAGGAGGGTAGGATGGTCAAGCTCACGAAGCGATCAGTTGAAGCAGCTGAACTGAGGGCTACAGAATACATGCTCTGGGATGGCGATCTGCT
>CADCWB010000218.1 GCA_902806295.1 uncultured Sphingomonas sp.
CGTACAGCGCCGGGTTCGCGGTGCGGGAGAGCGCGTGGAACAGCGGGAAGTAGGTGATCGCGGCCAGCATGCAGCCGGCCAGAATGATCGGCTTCCGCCCAATCCGGTCGGAAAGCCAGCCGAAGAAGATGAAGAAGGGCGTGCCGATCGCCAGCGCAATCGCGATCAATATATTGGCCGTGGCGCCGTCGACCTTCAGCACTCGTTCGAGGAAGAAGAGCGCGTAGAACTGACCCGTATACCAAACCACTGCTTGCCCCGCGACCGCGCCGAACAGGGCGATTATGACGAGTCTAAGATTTGGCCATTTGCCGAACGCCTCGGTGAGGGGGGCCTTGGAAGTGGTGCCCTCCGCCTTCATCCTGGCGTAAACGGGGCTCTCGTTGAGCTGCAGCCGAATCCACATGGACACGGCAAGCAGCAGGATCGAGACCAGGAACGGGATGCGCCAGCCCCAGGCGGCGAAGGCCTCTTCCCCCATCCATGAGCGCACGCCGATCACGACCAGCAAGGCCGCAAACAGGCCGAGCGTCGCCGTGGTCTGGATGAAGCTCGTGTAGAGCCCCCGTTTGTGGTTGGGCGCGTGCTCGGCGACATAGGTTGCGGCGCCGCCATACTCGCCGCCGAGCGCAAGTCCCTGGAGCAGGCGGAGGATGACGAGCATGATCGGCGCGGCGACGCCGATCGAGGCATAGCTCGGGAGCAGGCCGACGATGAAGGTGGACAGGCCCATCAGGCCCATGGTGACGAGGAACGTGTTCTTGCGGCCGACCAGGTCGCCGATGCGTCCGAACACGATTGCGCCGAACGGCCGCACCGCGAAGCCCGCGGCGAAGGCGGCCAGGGCGAAGATGAAGCCGGTCGTCTCGTTCACGCCCGAGAAGAACTGGGCGGAGATGATGCCGGCGAGCAGGCCGTAAAGGTAGAAATCGTACCACTCGAAGATGGTGCCAAGCGAGGAGGCGGCGATGACCAGTTTCTCGCTTTGCTTGGTGCGGTGTTGCTCGCCCGGTTCGGACACGTCTGCCGTCGCCATCTCGGCTCCTAATGGTTGTGGCGGGGCGTCCGCTGCGATGTTCCCCGGTATGCGACGGCGAAGTCGAGCACGCCGCCCTCGGCAAGCTGGCCGGTCTTCTCGCGGTAGAGTTCTTCCCAGGGCGTGTTGCTGGCTGGGATCTCCGGCGGCGCTTCAGCCTCGCGGCGGACGATCTCCGCTTCCTCCACCAGTGCAATGCAGCTGCCGGCGTTGAGATCGATACGGATCATGTCGCCGGTGCGCAGCCAGGCGAGACCGCCGCCGGCCGCACTTTCGGGGGAGGCATTGAGGATCGACGGGCTGTCGGACGTGCCTGACTGACGGCCGTCCCCGAGCGTCGGCAGGCTGTTGACGCCCCGCTGGAGAAGGGCGTCGGGCGGCTGCATGTTCACAACTTCCGCCGAGCCGGGCCAGCCAAGTGGGCCGGAGCCGCGAATGACGAGGATGCAATGCTCGTCGATGCCGAGCGCGGGATCGTTGATGCGGTGATGGTAATCGTCGGATCCGTCAAACACGATCGCGCGCGCTTCGAACACGCCTTCAGCGCCGGGGCGCGAGAGATAGCGGCGCCGGAACTCGTCGGAGATCACGCTGGTCTTCATGATCGCGAAGTCGAACAGATTGCCCTTGAGCACGAGGAAGCCGGCGCGCTCCTTGAGCGGTGCCGAGAACGGGTAGATGACCTGACGGTCGCTTGTCTGCCGGCCTGCGATATTGTCCGCCAGCGTGCGCCCGGTGACGGTGAGGGCGTCACCTTGGAGCTTGCCGGCCTGCAGCAGCTCACAGAGCACGGCCGGCACTCCGCCCGCCCGGTGGAAGGCCTCGCTGAGATACTTTCCCGCCGGCTGCATGTTGACCAGGAGCGGCAGGTCATAGGCCGCCATCCAGTCGGCGGGGCCGATCTCGATCCCGGCGTGGCGCGCCATCGCGACGATATGCGGTTGGGCGTTGCTCGAGCCGCCGATCGCGGTGGTCAGCGCGATCGCGTTCAAGAAGGAGTCGCGGGTCAGGATCCTGGACGGCCGGAGATCCTCATAGGCCATGTCGACGATGCGGCGGCCGGTCTCGTAGGCCATCTGGCCGCGCTCGCGATACGGCGCCGGGATTGCAGCATTGCCAGGCAGCGACATGCCCAAAGCTTCGGACACTGCGTTCATCGTGTTGGCGGTGCCCATTGTGTTGCAATGGCCGGCCGACGGCGCCGAGTCCGCCGCGCGGGCGAGGAACTCTTCCTCGTCGATCTGGCCGGCGCCGAGCAGGCGACGCGAGCGCCAGATCACCGTGCCAGAACCGACCAGCTCGCCTTCATGCCAGCCGTCGAGCATCGGGCCGCCATTCAGCGTGATTGCGGGGATATCGACCGTCGATGCCGCCATGATCCCCGCCGGCGTGGTCTTGTCGCAGCCGGTGGTCAGCACCACCGCGTCGATCGGGTAGCCGTTCAGGATTTCGACCAGGCCGAGATAGGCGAGGTTGCGGTCGAGCGCCGCGGTCGGCCGGCGACAGTTCTCGAATATCGGGTGGAGCGGGAATTCCATGGGGATGCCGCCTGCGTCCCGAATGCCGGCGCGGACCCGATGGCTGAGCTCCAGGTGGATGCGGTTGCACGGCGCGATGTCCGATCCGGACTGCGCGATGCCGATGATCGGCTTGCCGCAGCGCAGCTCGTCCGGGGTCACGCCGTAGTTCATGAAGCGCTCAAGGTAGAGCGCGCTCATGTCGCTCCGCCCGGGCGCGGCGAACCACTCCCGGGACCGGAACGGGCGGGCGGGTATGCGTGTCAGCCCTGCATCTCCTCGAGTTCCTTGCCCTTGGTTTCAACAATGAAACGCTGGACAAGGAAGAAGCTGATTACCGCCGAAACGGCGTAGAAGGTGTAGCTGCCGGCCAGGCTCCATTCCGCCATTCGGGGAAAGGTCTGCGCAATGAGGTAATTCGCAAACCATTGCGCGAAGCCGCAGACCGCGAGTGCGGAGCCGCGAAGCTGGTTCGGAAACATCTCGCCCAGCATCACCCACATCACCGGTCCCCAGCTCACGTTGAAGAAGATGACGTAAAGGTTGGCAGCGACAACCGCGAGAAAGCCCATATTCTCGCTGAGCTGGAGCTGGTTGTCGGCGCCGAGCGTGCCTTGGCTGAAGGCGTAGACCAGCGCGAACAAGGTCGCTGCCATCCCGGCCGATCCGATCAGCAGCAGCGGCTTGCGGCCGATCTTGTCAATGAGTGCAATCGTGACAAAGCAGGCGACGATCGAGACCACGCCCGAGATGATATTGCGCTGGAGAGCGAGCTCCTCGGAAACGCCGGCAAGCTTCCAGAGCGTTTCTCCATAATAGAAGATCACGTTGATGCCGACGAGTTGCTGGAAAACAGCCAGCAGCAACCCCGCCCAGACGATCGGGCGAATCCCGAGGAAGCCGCGAGTGCCGGCGGGCGAGAGGACATCGCGCAATCGAGGACGGTGATCCGAGCTGAAGCTGGCGCGAATCTCCCGAAGTTTGGCGCCGGCCACCTCGCTCCCGTAGAGCCGGGTGAGGACGCGCTCCGCCTTCTGGTCGCGGCCCTTGCCAACCAGATAGCGCGGGCTCTCCGGGATAAAGAAAAGCGCGATCAGGAACACGGCCGCCGGCACCGCCTGGGCCAGATACATCCATCGCCAGGCGTCGTAGCCGCCGATCTGCGAAAGCGAGTTGCCGGCCGCCTGCGCGAGGAAATAGTTGACGACGAAAGCGGCTGTGAGGCCGGTGATGATCATCACCTGCTGGACGGTGGTCAGTCGCCCGCGAATGCTGGCGGGCGCCACTTCGGAGATATAGGCGGGCGAAAGCACGCTGGCGGCGCCAACCGCCATGCCGCCGAGCAGCCGCGCCATTATGAAGATGTTCCAGTCCTTCGACAGGCCCTGGACGAGCGCGCCCACCA
>CADCWB010000219.1 GCA_902806295.1 uncultured Sphingomonas sp.
AGAGAGGTGGCGGAGCGTTTGTCCCGATTCTAAACAACCCTGAGTGTGCCTGCATACCCCCAGGCGTTGCGAGTCACACGATTTGGGTGAAGGCTCCCAGGTCTGCGACTTGGGCCCCGGTCTAGGACAGCCTGGCCATCGGATCGACAACGCAAAAGGGCGGCCCCGGATGGGACCGCCCTCTTTCTTTATCGCCGGACAGGTCCGGGACGATCTGCGTTTGCGCGCAGATTACTTGAGCTCGACAGTGCCGCCGGCGTCTTCGATCTGCTTCTTGATCTTCTCGGCCTCGTCCTTGCCGATGCCTTCCTTTACGGCCTTCGGAGCGCCCTCAACCAGCGCCTTGGCTTCGCCGAGGCCCAAACCGGTGATCGCGCGGACTTCCTTGATGACGTTGATCTTCTTGCCACCGTCGCCGGTGAGAATCACGTCGAACTCGGTCTTCTCTTCTTCAGCTGGGGCGGCTGGGCCGCCGGCGGCCGGAGCGGAAGCAACCGCAGCAGCGGCCGAAACGCCCCACTTCTCTTCGAGCGCCTTGGCGAGGTCAGCGGCCTCGAGAACGGTGAGCGCCGACAGCTGGTCGACGAGGTTGTTGATGTCAGCCATTTCTTACTCCTGTGCGGGGCAGCGCCCCAAACGTTGCGTTGTTGATAGTTTAAGCAGCCTCGGCGGCTGCGTTCCGGTTGCGCTTACGCGGCTTCCGCCGCAGCGTAGGCGCCAAACACCCGTGCGAGCATCGCGCCCGGCTCGTTGATCGTCCGCGCGATCTTGCTTGCCGGAGCCTGGACCAGGCCGACAATGCGTGCGCGAAGTTCATCGAGGCTGGGCAGCTCGGCCAGCGCCCTGATCCCATTCACGTCGAGGACGGTGTCCCCCATCGCCCCGCCAAGGATTTCCAACTTGTCGTTGGTCTTGGCAAAGTCGACCGCAACCTTGGCAGCGGCGACTGGGTCGGATGAGGTGGCCAGCGCGGTTGGGCCCTTCAGCAGGTCGCCGATGGGCTGGTAGCGCGTGCCGTCCAGCGCGATGAGAGCAAGGCGGTTCTTGGTAACCTTGAACTGCGCCCCGGCATCTCGCATCCGCAGGCGCAGATCAGTGGACTGCGCCACCGACAGCCCGAGATTGCGGGTGATCACCACCACGCTGGTCTCGGTAAGCACCTGCTTCAGTTCGGCAACCAGGTCCGCCTTCTCAGTACGATCCATGCCAACTCCATTCTTCGATCCGGCAACACCGGACCGAAACAAAAAGGGGTGAACGAACACCCCGACACCAAATCCCTGGAGACCAGAAGGCCACCAGAGAAGCTTATGTCCGTGGGGTTGGGAGGTGTGCGCTCAACAACGCACGAAAGGGACCACAATCGGTCGCTTCATGAACTCTCTTCCCCGCCTAGGCTGCGGATTAAGGGTCTTGCGACCCAGCAGCTGTCTCGGACGGAACGCCCGCCGAAGCGGGACGAAGGCGGGCCTATAGCGGAACGGCGCCGCCGATCAACCCTCGCTCAACAATCGCGCGAAGCTTGGAGCGAGCTTGTGCGTTGGTGCTTCCGGCTCAAGACAGGAGGAGGCTCATGGCAGGCTATCGTGGTGACGGGTACGGGCAGTATGGCAACGTCGGCGACGATGATTATCGCTTTGGGGAGGACCAAACTCCGCGCCACGGTGCCGCACAGGGCAATCTGATGGGCCGCGCGGAACGTACGGTGCGCGGTTTCTTCGACCGCGATGGGGAGGCCGGGGAACGTGAAGGCCGCCTCGCCGACGACCCGCGAGCGGTGCAAGCCGCGGAAGAGTATCGGCGGCGGTACGGCCGGGAAGGCTATGAGGGCAGCTATGCCCAGCACGACGAGCCGTATCGCAGCTATCGTGAGCGACATATCCAGCAGATGGATCAGGAATACGCCGAATATTGCCGTGAGAATGGTCACGAGTTCTCCAGCGCCTTCGAGAACTGGCGAAGTGGGCGGCGAGGCGGAGGCGGAGTAGCCACCATGTCCGCGGCGGGCGGCTCACCCGAGGCGGGAAGCGCCGGCGGCATGAGCGGGGCGAGCGCGGGATTGCTCGCTGACGAAAGCAGCGGCACGGAGCTCGGTTCCAAACCGTCTTCCGGTCGGCCAAGCGGCGGCGGCCGAGGGCGCTAGAACCGCAGGAGGTTGGCCAGCATCGCATCACCGTGCGTGGTAAGGATGCTTTCCGGGTGGAACTGCAGTCCCGCCTGCCGCGCCTGAGGATCGGAAAAGGCCATGATCGCGCCGTCTGCTTCGGCGTGAACTGTGAAACGCTCGGGCAGCCTGCCGACGACCAGCGAGTGATAGCGGGCGACGCGAAGCGGGTTGGGTAGGCCGGCAAACGGGCCGGCACCGTCGTGGCCGATGAGCGTGGCTTTGCCGTGCACCGGCTCGGACGCGCGAGTGACGGCGGCACCGGCCTCTTCCGCGATCGCCTGATGGCCGAGGCAGACTCCGACCACCGGCACGCGGCCCTTCGCCTGGGCGATCAATTCTAGGCAGCAGCCGGCATCACGCGGGCCGCCTGGGCCAGGCGAGAGCATGATGGTCGCTTGGTCGCGCTCGGCTTGAGCAAGCGCATCGGTCGCCACGACGGAGTTGCGCAGCACCCGGACGCGGGCGCCAAGCCGTTTCAAGCTCTCGACCAGGTTGAAAGTGAAGCTGTCGAGATTGTCGATCAGGAGCACGTTCATGCGGCCAGCACTCCAAGAAGAGCGCTGGCCTTCCGGCGAGTCTCGTCGGCCTCGGCCTGCGGATCGCTGTCGTGAACCACGCCGGCGCCGGCTCGCACGCGAGCAATGCCGTCCGCGACGAGGGCGGAGCGGATCACCACCGCCGTGTCCATCTCTCCGGCCGCGTTGATCCAGCCCACCGCACCGCCGTAGGGGCCGCGACGGGTCCGCTCGAGGGTGCGCAACAGCTGCATCGCGCGCAGCTTCGGCGCTCCGGTCAGCGTCCCGACATTAAGGCAGGCGGCCAGCGCGTCGAAGGCGTCGAGGCCGATCGCCAGCTTGCCGGTAACCGAGGAGACCAAGTGCATCACCCGGGCGAAGCGCTCCACGGCGAGGAGCCTGGCGACCCGGCGGGTGCCCGGCAGGCTGATCCGGGCGACGTCGTTGCGGGCGAGATCGACCAGCATCATGTGCTCGGCCAACTCCTTGGCGTCGAGCCGCATCTCTGCTTCGAGCCGATCGTCCTCGTCGGGGGTAGCGCCACGTTGACGGGTGCCCGCGATCGGTTTGATCTCGACGGTGGTGCCATCGCCCTCGCGCGACAGTCGCACGCTGGTTTCCGGGCTGGCTCCGAGCAGGGTCCAGCCTGGCCCGGAGAGGTAGAAGCGATAGCTGGTCGGCTCGACCTCCCGGAGCGAGGAGTAAGCGGCGAACGGGTCGGGGCAGGGGGCCGAGAAGGTTCGCGAAGGAACGATCTGGTAGACTTCGCCGGCGGCGATAGCCTCCTTGGCCTGGAGCACGACAGCCTTGAAGGCGTCGTCGTCCAGGTCGGTGCTGATGGCCTTCACTGCGCCGGACGCCGCTGAACTTCGCTCGCGAGGAGCCGGGACGGCGGCGAGCAAGCTCTCCAGCCGTCGCGCCGCGTCATGCTGCTGGCGAGGGTCGGAGCCGTACGCGGGGCAGAGCAGGCGCGCCGCTCCTCCGGGCTCGACCACCGCCAAGCTGTCCGGAATCCAATAAATAAAGTCGGGAAAGCCGAGCGGGTGGAGCTCTGCAACCGGCAGTTCCTCGCCAAAGGCAGCTTGGTCGAAGCCGCTGACGCCGAGCAGGGCGACGGTGAACGGGTCGGCGGCTGCTTCGGGCGTGGCGGCGCCAAGCAGGGTGCGCAGCGCGTGAAGCGGGCCAGGGGCGAGCAGCCGCTCCTCCGGATCGAGGCTGTCAGATGGGCCGAACTGCAGTTGGAGGCGGTCACCCACAGGCCGGTCGAGGCGAGCCGCGACGACGTCCAACAGGGCGCGACCGTTAGCGCTGAGCGCCTCCAGCAGCACCTCGCCGCCACAAGCCGTGGCGCGAACGGCGGCTGCGGCCATCACCAGCACTCGGCCATCGTTGGCCTCGAACAGGGCGGTATCGGGGCGCTCACCGCGGTCGGTCGCCGCCGCGTGGAAGGCGAGCGGGTCGAAGCCGCGCTCCAGCCTTCGCTGCACCAAGCTGCTCACGGCAGCGGCCGGCCCACTGCTGAAGCCACCGGGCGCAACGCACCCATCATTGCCGAAAAGCCTGCCGGATCGAGCGATTGGGCCCCATCCGACAGCGCCCTTGCCGGATCGCGATGCACCTCGACCATGAGGCCGTCCGCACCGGCCGCCACGCCGGCCAGCGCCATGGCCGGAACCAAGGCGCGGATGCCGGTCCCGTGGCTGGGATCGACCACGATCGGCAAGTGGGTCTTGCCCTTCACATAGGGGACCGCATTCAGGTCCAGCGTGTTGCGGGTCGCGGTTTCAAACGTGCGGATGCCGCGCTCGCAGAGGATGACTTCGGCCTGCCCGGCGCTGAGCAGATATTCGGCCGCCAGCAACCACTCCTGGATAGTCGCGGCGGGTCCGCGCTTCAGAAGCACGGGGCGGCCCGCCTTGCCGACTGCCCGCAGCAGTGCGAAGTTCTGCATGTTGCGAGCGCCGATCTGCAGCGCGTCGGCTTGGGCAGCGACCGCCTCTATATCGGCCGTGTCCATCACCTCAGTCACCACCGGCATGCCGAGTTCGTCCGCTACCTCGCGGAGGATGGTAAGGCCGGCCGGGCCATGTCCCGAGAAGCCGTAAGGCGAGGTGCGCGGCTTGTAGGCGCCAGCGCGAAGGATCTGGGCGCCGGCATCTCGCGCGGCTTTGGCGCTGTCATACAACTGCTCTTGGCTTTCCACCGCGCACGGACCCGCAATCACGACCAACTTGGCTCCGCCGACGGCCACGCCGCCGACGTTCACCACCGTGTCGTGCGGGTGCATCTCGCGGCTGACCAGCTTGTAGGGAGCAAGGATCGGCTTGACGCTTTCCACCGCCGGGTCGCCGTCGATCGCCAGCTCAGACAATATGCGCTCGTCGCCAAGCGCGCCGAGCACGACGCGCTCGCTGCCCGGCATATGAAGCGGTTGCAAGCCGGCGTCGGCGATTCGGGCAAGCAGGCGGTCGGCGCTATCGGCCGGGGCATCGGGCTTCAGAACGATGATCATGAGGGTCTCACTGGCTTATTGGGCAACAAAAAACCCGCCGGGTCAGGGCGGGCTGGCAGACTTGGACCTCGGGTGAGGCAGGGTCAGGCAGGCGCGCCGCTCGGATGTTCGGGGAGCCAGCGCCACCAACGCGCAGCGGTGTTTGCACCGACCGTAATGATGGTGTCGACTGGAGCGATCATGCGGCGACGTTTGCGAGAACCCGGCGGACCGGTCAAGCGATCAGTTGCAACAACGGTACACGATTTGCGTTTTTAGGACATGGAACTCGCACCGCGTTACCGGGCCGAGCGGCATCGCCGTCAGGCGAGAGAAAGCCTTGCTTTGGCGATGGAGGCTCACGAACAGCGTTCGCTGGCGCTGCTGATCGATACGGCGATTGAGAGCAACCGGTTGGCGCGGGAAGCTGCCCGTCAGGCCGATGAACCTAACCGTTGAAACTCGTTGGGCTGAGGCGCACCCGGGCAGGTCGGGCGGCCGGTTAGAAGTTATGGCGACGCTTACTGGCTGACGCTGCGAATGGCGATCGCCACTGGCGCGATGCTGCTGGTGCCGGTGGCGGCGAGTTGCCGGGCCCGTTCAACGGCCAGCGCCATTTGTGGACGAGCTCCGCTCCACGCGAAGTCGAGACATTCGGACCGAAGTTGATTGGTACCGCGGCTTTCGAGTGGCGCGCAAACGTAACGCACTGCACGCGATACCCGTCCTTCCAACCGCTTCCGCCCAGCCTGATCGGCCAGGTTCAGGTCGGCATGCTTGACGCTGCGGGTAAGAACGTCCGGGTCTGGTGCGGCATAAATCGTGATGTCCTTGGCCTCCGCCGCGCTCGCCGCGGCAACCACCGCAGTGGTTGCAGCGAGCACCGCCGCCGAAGCGGCGAACAGATGCTTGGCTAAACTAGACATGATGAACTCCTGTTGCTCGTTCCCGCGACCATCGGGGAACGTCAGGAGTTATGAGCCGGGTTGGTCAGCGGCGCAGCGACCGTTCGTTGGCGCACAGCGGTGCGGGTCGGCTGAAGGACAAAGGAAGCTCTGATGTCGACGAAGGCTGCATCCATGTCGACGGATGAAGGTACGAACGGCAGCGAAGCATATCAACACCGACGAACGGGGGGTGTTCCGTTAGCGGACAAGGCAAGTCCCCCAAAAGGCCTGCTCCCGGGGGACTTGCGATGAGGTGATCGTCGATCAGAAGCTGCTGGTGCCGCCGCCGCCGGTGCTCATCTCATTGTGGCGCTGGCCGCCGCCCATCGGGCTTTGTCCGAATTGACTCATCGATGGATCGTTCTGCTGCGCGCCGGTCGAGGTGCCGGACGTGTAGGCGCTGCCGCCTTCACGATCGTTCATGCTGCCGCGACGCTGCATGTCGTCGTCGCTCAGTCCCTGGCTGCCCATCGAGGACTGCGGGTCCTGCGAGCTGCCACCGCCGAATTGACTGAAGGCACTGCCCGACTCGCTGCCGCCACTGCCGCCCATGCCTTCGCGGTTCATCAACTGATCGTGGAGCAGCATCTTGGCTTGATCCGCCAATTGGCGCTGCTGCTGCATCGCCTGCTGGAAGAAGCTCTGCAGCTGCTGGTCGCGCGAGGCGTCCTGCAGGTACGTTTGGCAATTCTCGACGCCCTGAAGCGCATGGTAAAGCACGGCCACGATATCGTAGGTGCTGTCGCGGGTTCCGGTATTGGCGCTGCCGCCCTGGCTCTGGTCCATCTGAACACT
>CADCWB010000220.1 GCA_902806295.1 uncultured Sphingomonas sp.
CCCTGGAGTGGACCCTGCCCAGCCCGCCGCCGTACCACCAGTTCGAGACTCTGCCGAAGATCGACTGAGCCGGTGCCCACCAAGCTCGATCAAGCGCTTCGTCCGAAAGGGCGGGGCGCTTGATCGTTGAGCATCAGGTGCACGCCAACTGCCGCCAACCCGCTAAGCCCGACGGGTCCTGCCGCGGACACCGGGGCCGGTGACGGGCAGAGCCGGTCTGCACGATGATTGATCACTACCGTGCCCTGGGGTTGGCGAGGAGCGCTGATGGAGCCGCCATCCGTGCTGCCTACGTGTCCGCAATCCGGCGTGACCACCCTGACCAGAACGGCTCACCCGGGGCCGCCGAGCAGGCGAAACTAATCTCCGTCGCTTACGCCACCCTTGGCGATCCACAACGGCGTGCGGCCTACGACCTGCAGCTGGAGAGCCAAACGGCGCTCCTGTCCAGCGTGTCGCACGGCCGGCCGGCGCGAGGCCGCGGCGCTTTCCTGGTCATGGTGGCGCTTGCAATCGGTTTGAGCGTCGCCGTTGGCATGCGTCTGCCGACTGCTCCCTTCGGCCTGAGCTCCCCAGGCCAAGCCATTGGACGGACAGCAGCGAAGGAACCGAAGCCTGTCGGTGATGCTTGCGCGACCGCAATCGACCCGGGAGCGATCCGCAAGGCGGTGTTCGCGACCGTCGGCGAGATTCAGCCCAGGCAACGAGCAGCTGTTGACCTCGCGGCCGAACGCGCCGGCGTGCGGCTGACCGGCGTCAGCCAGGAGGGGTCAGCACTGCTCGGCAACCTTCGCTGCCAAGCAACTCTGCTCATCCAGCTGCCCGGCGGGGTCACGACCGAACAAGGATCGCGGACTGTGGTAACCGGCGTTTCATACGCTCCGCGCACCGGTAAAGCCGTAGCGACCTTGCGGCTGGAGGCTGATGCGCGGCTTTCATCAACCCTGCAGAAGCTTACAACTGCAACGTTGGCGGAGAAGGTGAACCTTCCGTCCGTGTTAATCGGGAGGACGGACGCGGCACCGCTTCCTTCGCCTAAGCGCATGCAGATCATTGCTGCCGAAGCGCCCGCTCGGACCACGGCGTTCGTTCCGCCCGTAATGACCCCTCGCCCCTCTTCCACACCGCGACCAACTCCGGCCCTAACCGGCATCGATCTGGCCGCGCTGGAGCGGCACCAGACCTTGCTCTACAATCAGAGCTACCTCCAGGCAGACGAACGCCGGCGCGCGTTGTTGCTGGAGAGCCGAGCAAGCTTCGTTCAGCAACTGGCGCGCTGCACCTCCGACGACTGCCGGCGAGACGCTTACCTCCGGAGCAATCAGCAGATCGTCGCCATAATCCGAAACTGACCGCGGCCTCAGTCGACCCGGCGAGCCGTCCGGATGGTCACGGCGGGCTCCAACATCTGGCCCTTCATGGACCCTTCGCCCCTGGTCGGAGACACCGGGCTCGCAAGGATGGCTTTCACGACATCCAGACCCTCGATCACGCGGCCGAACACAGCGAAATCCTTGTCCAAGGCCGGGATCGGACCGGCGAGGATGAAGAAGTCCGAACGGGCGGTGCCCGGGCCGACGTTGGCCATGGCGATCGCACCCGCTTCATGCTTAAGCCCGGTCTCGCTCGTGGGCTCATGCTTGACCGGAGGGTAGAGCAAGCGCGCGTCCTTGGTAATGCCGGCCTGAATCAAGCCGCTTGAGCCGCCCCACGCCATCGCTCGGTAAAAACCGATGCCATCGAAGCGTTTGGCGTCGATGTAGCGCAGGAAGTTGGCGGTCGTCGCTGGCGCTCGGCCGCGGTCCAGCGCCACGACGATGCGGCCCTTCGCGGTGTCCAGCACGACCCGAACGAGGTCGTCCTGCGGCACGGTGGTGGATGGTGCGGACGCCGGCTGAGCAAGAGCAGGCACGGCGGCGAAGATGCTGAGAGCCAAGGCGATTCGGTTGATCATGAGCCCAGCCTAGCGCCTCCAGCTGAACCTCACTATATCGCCCGCACCAAGTCATGACAGCCCTGGCCACCACCACCCCCATTCCCCCCGACTGGCGGGACCTGTTCGCGCTGACCAAGCCGCGGGTGATGACGCTGGTCGTCTTCACCGGTCTGTGCGGGCTGCTTGCGGCTCCCACCTCCATGAACCCAGTGCTGGCCTTCACCGCCATTCTCTGCATCGCGTTGGGTGCGGGCGGAGCGGCGGCGCTGAACATGTGGTACGAGGCCGACCTCGACGCCAAGATGCGGCGGACCCGCGACCGCCCGCTGCCGACTGGCCGGGTAAGCCGCCAGACCGCGCTGCATTTCGGCATTGGCTTGTCCGCCGGATCGGTGGTGCTGATGGACCTTGCGGCCAATCACCTGGCGGCCCTCATTCTGGCGTTTTCGATCTTCTTCTACGCGGTGATCTATACTGTCTGGCTGAAGCGCCGGACCCCGCAAAACATCGTCATCGGCGGCGCGGCCGGTGCCTTCCCGCCACTGATCGGTTGGGTTGCGGCGACTGGCGACCTCGCGATCCTGCCGACATTGCTGTTCCTGCTGATCTTCCTGTGGACCCCGCCGCACTTTTGGGCGCTGAGCCTGTTTGTTCGCTCCGACTACGCCAACGCGGGGGTGCCGATGCTGCCGGTGGTCGCGGGAGTTTCCGCGACCCGCCGGCAAGTATTCCTCTACAGCCTGCCGATGGCGGCGGTCGCGATCGCGCCATGGCCACTGGGGCTTACCGGAGCGCTCTACGGGCTTACGGCGAGCGTGCTTTCCGGCGTCTTTCTTGCTTTGGCGGCGACCGTGCTGGTCAACCGGGCCACCGACCCTGCCGACATGAAGGCGGAGAAGAAGCTGTTCGCCTTTTCCATCGTCTACCTGTTCGTGCTGTTTGGCGCCCTTGTCCTTGATCGATGGATGTAAGCGAATGGCAGAGCTTCCCCCTGAAGATGAGCTGATCCGCCAACGTCAGAAAAGCGGCTCCCGGCTGACAGCCATCCTGCTGTTCGGCTTCGTGGTGCTGTTTTTCGCAATCACGATCGCCAAGATATCGTTGAACCAGTGACCACGCTTGCCGAACGGAACCGCAACACGGCGCTCAAGGCCGCGCTGTTCGTGCTGTTCATGGTCGGGGTCGCCTTTGCGTCCGTGCCGCTTTACCGCATCTTCTGCCAGGTGACCGGGTTCGGCGGCACTCCCTTGCGCGCGGAAGCAGCCCCTGGAGCAGTGGCTGGTCAGGTTGGCATACGCTTCGACGCCAACATCAACCCGGCCCTGCCGTGGGAGTTCAAGCCGCAGCAAACGGTGATCAAGATCCATCCCGGCAAGCGCGAGACGATCAACTATCTCGCGCATAATCTGACTGCTCGCACCACCACGGGGCGGGCTATCTTCAATGTGTCGCCCGCCAAAGCCGGGCAATACTTTAACAAGATCGAATGTTTCTGCTTCACGGAGCAGACGCTCCGCCCCGGCCAGCGCGTGGAGATGCCGGTCGTGTTCTTCGTCGACCCCAAAATTCGCGAGGATGAGAGCACGCGCGACATCGATGAAATCACGCTCTCCTACACCTTCTTCCCAGTGGAAAAGGCCGGGCAGCCGAGCTAAGGCGCTCGCCAAACACTAAGAAAGCTGCACCGATGGCCGCGACGAAGAACCATCCTTATCACATCCTGCCGCCCAGCCTCTGGCCGCTGGTGGGCAGCTTCTCCGCGCTGGCGTTGACGGGCGGCGGGGTCATGTGGATGCACGACAACCCGTACGGCAAGTTCGTGACCTTTCTTGGGCTGGCCGGCGTGCTGTTCACCATGTTCAGCTGGTGGCGCGACGTGGTGCATGAGAGCCGCGCCGGCGATCATACACCGATCGTGCAGCTGCATCTGCGCTATGGCATGATCCTGTTCATCGCCTCGGAAGTCATGTTCTTCCTTGCCTGGTTCTGGGCCTTTTTCGACTTCGCCTTGTTCCCCTCGGCCGTAGACGCGGTCGGCGCTCAGTGGCCGCCAAAGGGCCTCGAGGTCATCGATCCACTCGGATTTCCGCTACTCAACACGCTGATCCTGCTGTGCTCCGGCACGACGGTGACCTGGGCGCACCATTCGCTTATTCACGGCGATCGTGAAGGGCTGAAAAAGGGCTTATTGGCGACGATCGCGCTGGGCCTGATCTTCAGCGCGATCCAGGCCTATGAATATATTCATGCGCCATTCGCCTTTTCGACGGCCAATGGAGGCAACGTCTATGGCTCCAGCTTCTACATGGCTACCGGCTTCCACGGCGCGCACGTGCTGATCGGGACCATCTTCCTGATCGTTTGCTACATTCGCGCGACCCGCGGCGACTTTACCCCGCAGAAGCACTTCGGGTTTGAGGCCGCCGCCTGGTATTGGCACTTCGTGGACGTTGTCTGGCTGTTTCTGTTCGTGTCCATCTACCTTTGGGGCGGCTGGGGCGCGCCGGTCCACGGGTGACGGTTCCGCCGGACCGGCAGGAGCCGCCGCCGCTCAGCTCGGCGCTGCTCGGGTCCTGCCCGCGTTGCGGACAAGGCAGCCTGTTCGACGGACCTATCGCGTTCGCCGGCCGCTGCAGTGCGTGCGAGCTGGATTTTACGCAGTTCAACGTCGGCGACGGACCCGCCGCCTTCCTGATCTTGATCGTAGGCGCGGTGCTGGTCATTGCCGCGCTAGTGCTGGACGCATCGGCTGAGCCGCCCTGGTGGGTGCACCTCGTCTGGATCCCGCTGGGCCTGCTGCTCACCGCAGGGGGCTTGCGGCTAGCCAAGGCCTGGCTGCTCGGCGCCGAGTATCGCAACCGGGCACGCGAAGGCCGGCTGGCGCCATGATCCGGCGACTCCCGCTGATCCCGACGATCGTGGTGCTCGCCGCGGTGGCGGTTATGATCGGCCTCGGCATTTGGCAGCTGCGCCGCTCCGCCGAGAAGGAGGTGATGCTAAAGCGCTTCGAAGCTGCAGCCGGCTTACCGCCCGTGGCGTGGCCTTCCCTGCCGCTCTACGACAAACAGCTGCCGCTGTTCCGCGCAGCCAGCGGCATGTGCCTGCAGCCGATGGCTGTGAAGGTCATCGCCGGCCGCAATCGCCAGGGCGAGAACGGTTACAGCCATCTGGTCGATTGCCGCACGAGTAGCGAAGG
>CADCWB010000221.1 GCA_902806295.1 uncultured Sphingomonas sp.
CCCGGAAGACTATTTCCGCATGTATTTCCAATATGCCCGGGCGAACATCACCGGCGGTCCGTTCAGCGACGATGTCGATCCGGGCGCCGGCAAGCCGATCGACAAGCGGGACTTTACCGTCGACACGCTGACGGCACGGGCCTCGATCGACTTCTGAGTAGCTGGAGCGGCGCGGCTTTCGGGCAACAACCAGAGGGTTTCGCCGCTCCCCTACTGCTCGGTCAATTGACGTTCATGTAACAAGATAACAACCTGCTCTCCGTACCTTAGGGAGTAGCCATGCGTCGCATGATCGCCATCGCGCTAGCCGCCGCCGTGTCGCCGGCTGCCGCCCAGACCATCCCCTTGCCTGAGGCAAGCGCGCAGGGTGATGTCGCGGTCACCATCTACAACAACAATCTGGCGCTGGTGCAGGACCGGCGAGAACTGAACCTGCCGGCAGGGCGCTCTCGGCAGGAGTTCCCGGACGTTTCCGCTCAAATCCGCCCGCAAACGGTTACGCTCACCGGCAACGGGCTCGGCATCGTCGAGCAGAACTTCGACTACGACCTGCTCAGCCCGGCCGCGCTGATGCAGAAGGCGGTGGGTGAGACCATCACCTTGGTGCGGGTCAATCCGGCAACGGGCGCCGAGACGCGCGAGCGGGCACGGGTGCTGGCAGCCAATGGCGGCGTCGTGCTGCAGATCGGCGAGCGGATTGAGGTGCTGCGCGACGACGGCCTGCCGGTCCGGGTGGTGTTCGACAAGGTCCCGGAGGGGCTGCGACCGCGACCGACTTTGTCGGTGACGCTCAGTGCTCCGCGTGGTGGGCGCCAGCCGGTGACCCTGACCTATTTGACGCCGGGCCTAGGCTGGCAGGCCGACTATGTCGCGCTGTTCGACGAGCGGTCGGGCACCATGGACGTGCAAGGCTGGATCACCCTCAACAACCAGAGCGGCACCGCCTACCGCAATGCCAACACCGTGCTGGTCGCAGGCGCGGTCGGTCAGGACCCAGGCTATTCGCGTGATCGCGGCTACTATCCGCCTCCTCCACCGCCGCCTCCCGCCCCCGATGGACCGCTGCGGCGGCCCGGTACGGAAACCAGCGGGCGTGAGCGGCTGGGCGACTTCTACCTTTACCCGCTGCCGGAGCGGACCACGATTGCCGAGAAGCAGCAGAAGCAGGTCAGCTTTCTCGACGTCAGCGGCACTCCGGCCAGCCGCGGCTATGAATTCCGCAACCGTTGGCTGGGTACGCTGAGCCAGGCCGCCAGCGCGGCAACGGTGCTGCGCTTCTCCAGCTCGCGTGAGCAAGGCTTGGGCGATGCGCTGCCGGCTGGCACCATCCGAGTCTACCAGCGCGATGCGCGCGGCAATCCGCAGTTCGTCGGCGAGCACCGTATCGGGCACACGCCGATGGGCTCGGCCATTGCCCTGCCGACCGGCGAAGCGTTCGACGTCAAGGTGCAGCCGGTGGTGGAAAGCCGCGAAAGTCTGCCGGGCGACCGCTGGCGCACCACCATGCGCTACACGCTGACCAACGCCAAGCCGGAGGCGGTCACCGTGACCCTGCTCCAGTCGGGGCTGGACGGCGACGTACGGGTGGTCAGCCAAAGCCAGGCTGGCACCCGCCGCTCGGCCGACGAGTTGCTGTGGCGGGTGCCGGTGCCCGGAAACGGCAGCGCCGAGGTTCGGGCGGTGTTCGAGACCCGGTACTGACCGCGCGGCTCGTGCGCCCACTGGCCACCATCCTGCTGCTGCTGCTGGCTGCGACGCCGGTCGATGCCGCAGTAGTCACTTCGTCGGCTCCGGAACGAGTCGCGGTAACGCTTTATCGCGCGCCGGACCGCAGCCCCGAGACCCCGATGGACCTGCAATGGCTGAACGGTTTTGCCCTGGTCAGCGAGGTGCGGCGTGTCACCCTACCGGCGGGCGAATCGCACCTCCGGTTCGAAGGAGTCGCCGGCGGCATTCTTCCGCAAAGCGCCATTGTAACCGGCTTGCCTGGCGCCGTGGTGGAGAAGAATCGCGACGCCTACCTGCTGTCCGCTGCCAGCCTGGTCGAGCGCTCGCTCGGTCGCCGGGTCCACCTGCGCCGAACCGACCGCGCGACTGGCCGCGTGCGGGAGCAAGAAGCGGTTATTCGCAGCGGCTCGCGTGGCGCTCTGGTGCTGCAAACCGGCGCCGGCTTCGAAGCCTTGCGCTGTAGCGGCCTGGGCGAAACAATTACCTACGACGGCGTGCCGGAAGGCTTGTCCGCCAAGCCGACGCTGTCGGTCCGGACCCGCGCCACGCGGCCGGTCGAGGCGACGGTTACCTTGTCCTACCTCAGCTATGGCTTCGACTGGCAGGCCAACTATGTCGCGACGCTCAATCCAGCTGGCGACCGCATGGATCTGTTTGCCTGGCTGACGCTGGCCAACGGCGACGAAACCAGCTTTCGTGATGCCAGCACTCAGGCGGTGGCGGGGCGGGTCAACCAGCAGCGTATCTGGCAGGAGCGGGCGAGTGCGGAGCCGCTCAACCTGCAATGCTGGCCTGGTGGCATAACCAGCGACATCCCCACAGAGGTGAACGCCATCTCCGAGGAGATCGTCGTGACCGGGAGCCGCATCTCCTACTCCGCCGCAGCTCCGCCACCCCCGCCTCCGCCGCCCTCGCCCGAACGTGATGGCATGGAGGCGGCGCAAGAGGAGCTGGGCGACCTCAAACTCTACCGCATTCCGGAGCCGGTAACGGTATCCGCTAACAGCCAGAAGCAGGTGCGCTTCCTGGAGCGGCGTTCCGTGCCCGTCGAGTTCGTCTATCGCGCAGCGGCGGCCAGCGAAGGCCTTGGGTGGGGTGCGGTCACTCGGGTGCTGCTGCTTAAGAACCGCAAGGATGGTCCGCTTGGCGTGCCACTGCCTGGCGGCGAACTGTTGTTGTTCGCTTCAGGAGCCGCCCGGCCGTTGCTGCTGGGACAAGGCGGCCTGCCGGACAAGGCCGTCGGCGAAACGGCGGAGGTGGAGCTGGGGCCGGCATGGGGCGTGCGCAACCGGCTCGTCCGCCTGGACAAGAACCGCTTCGAGCTCACTGCCACCAATGACGGGCCTCGCCCGGTTCGCCTGGAACTTTGGTTGCCTCACCAAGTCCGTCACGCTGGAGTGATCAAGCGCGACGGTAATTGGCTCTGGACGGTCACTCTGCCGGCCAATGGCGCCCGCAGCTTGACCTTTCCTGCACCGCGCGAAGGCTAGGCGATCTGGTCCACGGCGCGCGGACGGTTCTGTGAGTCGAGTGCGACGAAGGTGAACAATCCTTCGGTCACCTTGACCTGCCGCTGCCCGCGGTCGCGGTGGGCGACCACTTCGATCCGGATCGCCATGGAGGTGCGGCCGACCCGCTCCACCTCGGCGTAGACGGAAATCAGATCGCGCAATTCGATCGGTTCGATAAACTCCATCCGTTCGATCGCCACAGTCGCGACCGATCCATTGGCCCGGCGGGAGGCGACGATGCCCGCCGCAATGTCCATCTGGCTGAGGACCCAGCCACCGAAGATGTGGCCGTTGGCGTTGATGTCGCTTGGGCCGGGTACGACTCGTAGGATCGGGCTCTTTTGAAGGTCGGTCACTCATGGTCCTCTGGTTGGCGGTCCTGGCTGACCCGGTGCGCTTCCTCGTCATGACCCGAGCCGGAGCTCAGAAAGGCGAGGGTCATCAATGCAGCGCCCAGCAGCACGGTCAGGCCAGCACCGAGGGCGGTGGCGATGAGCATGTGGATGTGCAGCTCCGATTCGCCACGGGCCACAAACCACACCGCCAGCCCGGCCGCGACGATCGCGACCAGGCTCATCCAGCGCATCGCCCGGCGGAAGCGCTGCCAGGTCGAACGACGGAAGCTGGGAACGGGATCGGGCTGGGGCATGGCTTCCCTTTGCGGGCCGGAAGTGAGACGTTCAACCCCGTTCAAGGACGAGTCTGATTCCACTCACGGAGGCGCGACATGACGGACGTCGGAGCAGTGCTGGCCGACAAGGGGTCGGAGGTGGCGACGATCGGCTCCACCGCGACCCTCCATGAGGCTGCCGCCGAACTGGCCCGTCGACGGATCGGCGCGCTAGTGGTGGTGGCCGAGAACGGCGAGGTGGCCGGCATCGTCTCGGAGCGCGACCTGGTGCAATGTTTGGCTGAACATGGCGCGGGCGCGCTGGAGCGAAACGTCGAGCTCGCCATGACCGCGGAGGTGATCACCGCCACCCGTGAGCTGCCGGTGCTGACTGCGCTGGCGGTGATGACCAAGCGCCGGGTCCGCCACCTGCCGGTGACCGTTGATGGCCGACTCGCCGGGATCGTGTCGATCGGCGATCTGGTGAAACACCGTATGGAGCGAATCGAGGCCGAGGCGGACGCCATGCGGAGCTATATTCAAGGCGCCTGACCGGCAGGCCTGAAAACATCCTGACGGCAACTCTAATATAGACTCGCGGGCGCGCGAGAACTGCAGCAATAACATGCATTAAGGGGTTGCACGGCCGCGCCGGATCACTAAATGGCTCCTCAGCGACGGACGCAGCGGCCTTGGCCGGGTGTTCGGAAGCTCCAGACAATCCAGCCTTCGCCAGGGCACCGCAAGGGCCGGCAGCGTAGGTTCGGCCCCTAGGTCGGGTTGGCTGGGCTGCTGTGGAACGGGTGACACCGTTCTGACGCGGGCATGTGGTGGCAACGTCATATTTTCGAAACTGC
>CADCWB010000222.1 GCA_902806295.1 uncultured Sphingomonas sp.
CAACGCTTCGCATTTGGCCTTGGCATCGACGATCGCACCGGTCACTCGTCCAGTCAGGTGGCCATGCATACTGTCCAGATAGTTGGCCCGCACCTCCGCAAAGCCCAGCTCCGCTGCCATTGGATCGGCGAAATCGTGAAAGCCGCCGGTCACCAACAGGGTTCCCGCCCCGCGCCCCCGCATGGTCTGAACCAGCGCGCGCGCACCCGGATTGGCCCGGATGCGGTCGGTTCGGCAGCGTTCAATACAGCCGACACCCAGGCCGTTCAGCGTGGCAACCCGCTGGTGCAGCGCCTCGGTGAACTCGATCTCGCCCCGCATCGCCTGGTCGGTCACGGCCGCGATCTCCTCCTTCATGCCGGCGTAGTCCGCCAGCTCATCGATGCACTCCTGTCCAATCATGGTGGAATCCATATCCGCGACCAGCAGCTTCTTCTCGCGGCTGTCAGCCGGCTGCACCACTACGTCGATCTCGCCAAGCTGGCCTTCCAGCAGGCGGCGAACGGCCGCTATCTGTTCGGGGCCAGCCAGGATCTCGATGTCGGCCGCGTCGCCCTCGTCAATCCAAGTCCATTCATGCGCCTTCAAGCGCGCGTCCTCGATCAGCGTCGCCGCTTGATGGATGGTGTCCCGGTTTAGCTTTCCGGCTGCTATCAGCGTGGCAATGAGCAAGTCGCGTCCTCCTGTTGCCGTCATTGCCGGTCCTACCGCGTCCGGCAAGTCGGCTCTCGCCGTCGAGCTGGCAGAACAGGTGGGCGGCACGGTGATCAACGCCGATAGTGCCCAAGTGTATGCAGACCTTTGCGTCCTCAGCGCCCGGCCGGGTCCGGACGAGTTGGCCCGGGTTCCGCACCGACTGTTCGGAACCTGGGATGCGGCAACGCCTTGCTCGGCTGCCGATTGGGCGAAGGCCGCTCGAACGGAAATCGAACAAGCCCACGAAGTCGGGCGAGTGCCGCTCTTGACGGGCGGGACGGGCCTATACCTGCGCACCCTGCTCGACGGCATCGCGCCTGTTCCTCCGATCGATCCGCAAGTGCGCGCGGAGGTCCGCGCCGCCTCGGTCGAACAGAACTACTGTGACCTCAGCCGCCTCGATCCAGCCGCGGCGACCCGTCTGCATCCAGCCGACACGACTCGCATGGCGAGGGCGCTGGAGGTGGTCCGCTCCACTGGGCGCACGCTTTGCGAGTGGCAGGCCGAACGGCAGGGCGGCATCGGCAAAGAGGTGGAGGTCCGGGCGATCATCCTGCTCCCTCCGCGCGAGTGGCTGTACCACCGCTGCGACCAACGCTTCGCGGCCATGTTGGCAGATGGCGCGGTGTCGGAAGTCCGGGCACTGCTTGCCCGTCGGCTCGACCCTGATGTTCCGGCCATGCGGGCGATCGGCGTGCGGGAGGTAGCAGCACTGATTAAAGGCGAGCTCACCCGCGAGCAGGCGCTCGCCGCTGGTGCCCAAGCCACCCGCAACTACGCCAAGCGCCAATATACTTGGTTCGCCCACCAGCCGCCGGCCGAATGGCCGCGGTTTACGGACCCACTCGACAGTTCGGCCGCCACCCAAGCAGCACTGGCGTTGCTCCGGGCGAAGGATTAGCCAGCCGCCCATGATCCGAGATGAAGCCATTGATCCAGCGCCGCTGCACCACAAGTCGGTGGCGATCATCGGTTTCGGCAACCAAGGCCGTGCGCAGGCGCTGAACCTGCGGGATTCGGGCGTAGTGGTCCGGATCGGCCTCCGCCCAGGCAGCCCTCGGGCGGCGGAGGTGCGTGCCGAGGGCTTCGACGTCCTTACGCCGGGCGAGGCAGCTGAGCCTGCCGACCTTGTGATGCTGCTCGCGCCCGACGAAAGGTTGGCGAGCATCTACGACGAGCTACTTCCTTCTCTCGCGCCGGGTGCCGCAATCGGGTTCAGTCATGGACTGGCCATTCACTTCGGCCTGATCCGCCCTCGCCACGATCTGGACGTGGTGATGGTCGCGCCGAAGGGTCCCGGAACCGCGCTTCGCTCGCTGTACGAGGCAGGCAAAGGAATGGTCGCACTTGCAGCGGTCTCGCAGGATGCGTCGGGTCACGCCTGGCAACTGGCTCTGGCCTATGCCCGGGCGATCGGCTGCGGCCGGGCTGGCGTCATCCGCTCCACCTTCGAGGAGGAATGCGTAGCTGATTTATTCAACGAACAGGCCGTCGTCTGGGGCGCAGTGCCGGCGATCCTCCAGGCCGGCTTCGACACGCTCGTGGCGGCCGGCGTGCAGCCGGAAGTCGCCTACCTGGAATGCGTGTCGGAGCTGAAGCTGCTGGCCGAGTTGGTCGAAGCACGAGGGCTCGCCGGAACCGCCGAGGCGATTAGCAACACCGCGGAGCTTGGCGCCCTGCTCGGCGGAGAGCGGCTGGTGAACAGCCGCCTGAAGGCCGAGATGAGCGCCGTTCTGGAGGAAATTCAAGCCGGCCGCTTCGCGCGGCAGCTCAGCGACGAAGCCAATGCCGACTACCCGCGCCTGCGAGCCGCGCGAAACCAAGCGCGAAAGACAAGCTTGGAGCAAGCACGCAAGGCCCTGTTGGGCGACGCCTAGCCGACCACGTCCTTTTCCGGCCAGCGATCGCCAACGCTGGCGCGCTCGACGAAGACTCGTTGCAGCTTGCGGTGCGCCTCGGCCGCTTGCGGATCTCGAGCGGCTTCCGCCCGCTCCTGCTCCTCGGCCGCGCGCCGCGCGAAATAGATGCGGCTGTCCTCGTGCATGGGCCGCTTCCTTCCAAAAGATGCGAAAAAGGCGACGTTAGCAGAAGAACGCGAAGAAAGGAAAATAGGCCCTTGGGCGAGATCAGGCAGCCTTGCTGTGCATCTGA
>CADCWB010000223.1 GCA_902806295.1 uncultured Sphingomonas sp.
AATGCGTGCAAATCGGCGCCCGCCAACTTCTCTGGACGGTGGAAAGCCCATCCAGTGTCCGTACTGCCTTTCAGACCTGACAAGCAGACCGTCTTCTGCCGCCAAGAGAAGCATCTCAGCACGCGGTCCGAAGGTCCGCTTTCCACCCTTAGCGGACATTCGCCCAACGTCCGCTTTAGACCCATTGGGGACATTCGCGCGGAGCTTAATCTCGCGCCAATGAGCAACCCTCTTACGAGGCTCGGTTTGGCGCTGGCGGGCATGTGCCTTTGGCTCGCCTACCCATTCGTATCTTGGAGCGGTCGCGTCGCAGCTTTTCAATACGAGTGCCGTCGAGAGCCCGCGGTGAACGGGTCGGACCCTTGCTTCACTGACTACCTGCCATTTTTAGAGATGCTCGCCTTCCCGCTTACCCTAGTGCTGGCCTACCCATTCGCGAGATTTGCCTTCAGGCTGTTTGCTCCGCCTCCGTCCGGCCGGGGTCGCCGCTGGTGGCTTGCTGGTTCCTCCGCTGGTTCGGACTACTATCCGTCTTTGCACCTCGCCGCTGCGCTTGGCATCGGTTGGGCGTTCTTTCACGGGGCAGGCTACCCTTTCGCGCTCTACACTTACCTCGCCTACTGGGCCGCATGGATGGCTTGGTTCGGTCTAGGCATCTGGATGAGTTGGCCCCCCACTGAGCCGGGTGACTAATGTCCGATTACCACCCAAAGCCGACATCGGCTGTCCTACTCGCCAGCAATCCCCCACAAGCACCGACATGCCCGCGCCATTATGCCTGCACCGCCGCGTCCTATCTTTTCGCAGCGCCGCATCAGGGGCGAACAGGACGGGGACGTGGCGTCCATGTTGTCCATGTTGAAACGGCGGGCTAGGTCAGCGCCCATGATCAAAGCCCTCTGCGCGTCCCTGCTCGCCGCCGCCGCCCTGCCCGCTCTCGCCCAAACCGCGCCGCCGCCGCCACCGGTGATCGTGCCGCCGGCCGTTGCGCAGCTTCGCGATGCGGCGCTGGGGGACCAGCTCGCCTTCCGGATCACCGAGGACCTGACCACCGAGGTCGGTCCGCGCGCGGCCGGAACCGAGGCCGAAGCCCGCGCCCGCGCCTGGGCGGTGGAGCGGCTGCGCAGCCTGGGCTTCGCCAACGTCCGGGTCGATCCGTTCACCATGCCGGTCTGGGTCCGCGGGCCGGAGAGCGCGGCCATCGTCGCGCCCTACCCGCAGCCGCTGGTGCTGGCTGCGCTTGGGAACAGCGCGGCTACTCCCGCCGCCGGCCTGACGGCCGAGGTGGTCCGCTTTGCTGACGTCGACGCCCTGCGCGCCGCTCCACCTGAGCAGGTCCGCGGCAAGATCGTCTATATCGGCCACGCGATGCCGCGCGCTCAGGATGGATCCGGTTACGGTGTGTTCGGCGCTCCGCGGCGCCTGGGCCCGACCGTCGCCAGCCAGAAGGGGGCCGCGGGAATCGTGATCCGCTCGATCGGCACCGACTGGCACCGCAATCCGCATACCGGCGTGATGACCTTTGCCGACGGCGCCCAGCCGATCCCGGCGGCGGCGCTGAGCAATCCGGACGCCGACCAGCTCGAGCGGGTGTTGGGGCGGACACGTGGACCGGTGACCATCCGCCTGGTGCTCAACAGCCAGCGTCTGGCCGGTCAGCAGTCCGGCAACGTCATCGCCGAAGTGCCCGGCCGCGACCGCAATGCTCCACCGGTGCTGGTGGCGTGCCACCTCGACAGCTGGGACCAGGGAACCGGCGCGCTCGACGATGCCGCCGGGTGCGGGATCGTGACCGCGGCGGCCAAGCGGATCATGGATGCGGGCCGCCCGCTGCGACCGATCCGCATCGTCTGGTTCGGCGCCGAAGAGGTCGGTCTGTTCGGCGGCCTCGATTATCAGGCCAAGTACGGCAAGCAGCCGCACCATGCCCTGCTTGAAAGCGACTTCGGTGCCGATCGGGTATGGCGGGTCGACAGCAAACTAGGGGAAGGCCGAAGCGACGAGGCCCGCCTGTTGCAAAAGGCGCTGGAGCCACTCGGCATCGTCCCAGGCAGCTTGGACAAGGCGGAAGGCAGCGACATCGGCCCCATGCTCGCCGCGGGCCTGCCGGGCGTCACGCTGGAGCAGGACGGCACCCGTTACTTCGACATCCATCACACGCCCGACGACACATTGGACAAGGTCGACAAGCTGCAGCTGCAGCAGAATGTCGCCGCTTGGACCACGGCGCTCGCAGTGCTGTCAGGCGGGATCGAGCCTCGGACGCCCGCCCGAGGACGTCGCCGTTGAGGCTCGCGACGTTTATGATGTCTGCAGCGCTGCTGGCCTCCTGCAACCAGCGGAGCGACGACAGCATCGAGCCGGTCCCGGCCCAGTCCGCCGAAAACGCGACCCGCCTGATGAACCAGGCCGAGCAAGCGGCCGGGAACGCCGCCACTCGCTCCGGCACTGAGCAGCCAACCAACACCATGGAGAATCAGCAATGACCCGAACCATCCTGCTCGCCGGCAGCGCGCTCCTGACGCTCACCGCCTGCAACACCCGCGAAGAAGGCAACAGCACCGTCATCTCGGTCGATCAGAACGCTGTCGAGCAAGGGGTCGATCAGGCCGGCAACGCCTTGGGCGTGGCGGCGGGCGAGGTGCAGAACGCGGCCGAGAAGGCTGGCCCTGCGCTCGAGAACGCTGCCGAGGAGACGGGCGCGGCGGCCGAGCGCGCGGACGACCGCGTCTAGGGTGCCGTGGAAAACACGGACGTGGACGTGGATGTTACCACCGGGAACGAGCAGAAGCGCTAGCCCTGGCGAGAAAGCGCTGCTAACCGGCTGCCCAAGTCGGGGAGTGGCGCAGCCTGGTAGCGCGTCTGCTTTGGGAGCAGAGGGTCGCAGGTTCGAATCCTGTCTCCCCGACCACCTAACTCGCGGAAGCGGTCACGTTCGTGGCGCTATAGCGAATGACTTTGCAGCACTCGTCACCGACCAACGGCTTCGATCGGTTCATATTGCTGCAAAGAGGTCGAATGGACGAGACGCAGGACATGCTCATGGATGGGCCGACGCATGTGAGGCGAAACCGCGCGCTTGAAGGTACCACTGGGCGCCAGCTTCTACCCCGATCGCGGTCAGCAATCCGAATTGATAAGCTCCAGTATCTATGCCGATCCGGTTGGGCCGCTCTTCGACCTGCTCGCTAATGGTGTGCCCATGAATAACACGGAAGCCATGATCACGCGTGTCGTCCAAGAACAGCCGGCGAATCCAGCGAAGGTCCGCGGGACTCTGATCGGCCAAAGCGACGCCCGGCCGGATGCCAGCATGAACAAACAAATAGTCGCCCAACCGGAAGGTGTCCCCGAGGTCGCGCAAGAAACGCAGATGCTCTTCTGGGATGATTTCAGGCAGCCGATGCAAAGCTTGCCGCTCCGGCAACAACTCAAGCTCATCTGGATCGACCCCGTAGCTCCTGAGACATTCATCGCCACCGAAGCGCAGCCATTCCGAAAGCAGTCCTGGCTCGTGCTGGTCCACCAATCGGAGCAGCACCTCTTCATGGTTGCCGCAAAGCGTGATTGTGCGAAAGCCCTTGAGGGGCTCCGTGCGGACACGCTCGACCACTTGGGCAGACAACGGTCCCCGGTCAATCAGGTCACCCAGGAAGATCAAGAGCGGGCGAGCATCTCCGCCACGCGACGCATGGTCGTCCGCGATTTGCGTCAGCAGCCTTTCA
>CADCWB010000224.1 GCA_902806295.1 uncultured Sphingomonas sp.
CTTCATAGGCGATGTTCAGCGCAGTGATGATCGAGCTTGCCGCATTACGCGCGCCCCAGATCGCCACGGCGAGCGCTAGCACCAGGCCTAGGCCCTTCTTGCCGCCGGAGGTCTGGACCACGCTGAGGAGCTGCTGGCCGATCAGCTGCCCCGCTTCGCCTGGAATCATGTTGGTGATCGAGCCGGCATGGCTGACCACCGTTTGCGGATCGGCGAACAACCCATAGGTAAGAACGATCGCGCCCATCAATGGAATCAGCGCAAGAAAGCCATAAAAGGCGACGCCGGCCGCGACGATGCCGATGTTGTCCTTGCCGGTCTCCTTCCAGGCGCGAAGGGCGATCTCCTTCCAGCCTGATGCGGGAATGTCGCTCGGCTTGTCGGCATTCTGGCCGCGATCTCCGGCGGCGGTCGGGTGGGCGGCGGTGGCCATCGGGACGCTGACTCCTTTGCGCGCCCAACCGCCCGCGAGCCGCGGCGTTCCCCCTTGCCAATCGAACCAAACGGTCCGACGCTGCCTGGCTGGAAGTGGCGCAAGAGCGCCCTGCAAAGCGACTCGGCGCCCGAGGTTCGGACGGAGGAGAGTCGCATGCATGAGCAAATCAACGGCACGCGAGTGATCGCGCTGGTCGGACCGGCCGGTGCGGGAAAGACCTGTCTCGCGGAGGCCCTGCTCCACGCGAGCGGGACCATTGCCCGGCAGGGCAACACGGCCAATGGCAGCAGCATCGGTGACGGCAGCGCCGAAGCCCGCGCCCGGGGCGGATCGACCGAGCTGAACCTCATGCACTTCTCCTACCTCGACGAGAGCTTCGGCCTGGTCGACTGCCCCGGGTCGATCGGCTTCGCAGCCGATGGGGCGCAAGCGGTAACGGCCGCCGACCTTGCCATCGTGGTGGTTGACCCCGACCCGGCCCGCGCTCCGCTCGCCGCGCCTGCGCTCCGAATGCTGGACGAGATCGGCTTGCCGCACCTCATCTTCGTTAATCGCATCGATCAGGCGCGCGGCTCCATCCGTGACCTGCTCGAAGCGCTTCAGCCGATGGGCGTCTCGCCCCTGATTGCCCGTCAGATCCCGATCCGCGACGGCGACAAGGTGACCGGCTTTGTGGATGTCGGGTTGGAACGTGCGTTCCACTACGATGCCGGCAAGCCGTCTGAACGCATCGACATTCCTGCTGAGTTGACCGAACGCGAGCAGCAGGCCCGAACCCATTTGCTTGAGCAACTCGCCGACCACGACGATGAACTGCTCGAACGATTGCTGATGGATGAGCCGCCGGAGGCCAATCATGTGCTGCGGGACTTGGCTCGTGAAACGGGCGAGAGTCTTGGCGTGCCGGTTCTGTTCGGCTCGGCCAACAACTGTTGGGGTGTTCGGCGTCTGCTCAAGGCGCTCCGCCACGAGGCACCGGGTCCGAAGCAGACGGCCGAGCGGCTCGGCGTCGTCGATCCGGCGCTTTGGACCTTCAAGATCAGCAATGCTGGAGCGATGGGCCGGGTGGCCTTGGCGCGCCTGCTCGGTGGGCCGCTCAGCGAAGGCGCCGAGGTGCATGATCCTAATGGACTAGCGCAGCGCTTGGGCACCATGTTCGAGGTGCAGGGTGAGAAGACTCAGAAGCTCGCCAAGGCGCAGGACGGCCAGCTCCTCGCGCTGGCCAAGCTGGACGGCGTCAAGGCCGGGCAATGGCTCGGGACCGGCGCCCTGCCGCCGACAATCGAGGTGCCAATGCCCGCGCTCAATTGCTCGCTGGCCATCGAGCCGGCCGACCGCAAGGACGATGTGAAACTGTCAGGCGCGCTCGCTCGCCTGCTCGAGGAAGATCCCGTGCTAAACCTTGAGCATGATGACGCCAGCCATGAATTGCGCCTGCACGGGATTAACGACGAGCAACTGCAAACTACATTCTCCAAGCTGAAGCGGCGCTATGGCGTGGAGGTCCGCCACCGTGCGCCGTCCATTGGGTATCGCGAGTCGATTCGCCGTTCAGTGACTCAGCGCGGCCGCCACAAGAAGCAGTCGGGCGGTCACGGCCAATTCGGGGATGTCGTGATCGAGATTGCTCCGCTGCCCCGCGGCGAAGGTTTCCGCTTCATCGAGAAGATTCATGGCGGCTCCATCCCGCGGCAGTATGTGCCGGCCGTCGAACAGGGCGTCCGCGATGCCTGTGCCAAGGGGCCGCTCGGTTTCCCGGTCGTGGACGTGACCGTGACGCTGACCGACGGCAGCTTCCACAGCGTCGACAGCTCCGAACTGGCGTTCCGGACGGCAGGGCGGATGGCCATGCAGGAAGCGCTCGCCGCCGCCGCGCCACACCTGCTTGAGCCGGTGCAGAAGGTTTCGGTCGTCTCGCCATCCTCCGCCACCAGCAAAGTCAGTTCGGCGGTCGCCAGCCGCCGCGGGCAGATGCTTGGCCTAGGACCACGCGCCGGCTGGGCTGGCTGGGACCGGGTCGACGCGCTGATCCCGCAGGCCGAGCTGTCCGGCCTGGAAGCGGAGCTACGCTCGCTCAGCCAGGGCCTAGCTGCTTACGAAGCCGAATTCGACCATTTGGCGGAGCTCAACGGCCCGTTAGCGGAGAAGGTGGTCAAGGCGCGCGCGCCCGAACACGCTTAGGCTTGTCATTGTCCGCGAAGCGAAGCAATCCAGCCAACTTGATTGCTTCGTCGCTGCGCTCCTCGCACCGACAGCTGAATTAGTGAGGGCATAAGCGTGGCCAAGCGGCTGACATGGTACATTCTCGCGGCGCTGCTGCTCGGCCTGCTGGTCGGCTGGATCATCAACGCTCAGATCGGCAACGGCACGCCCGAGGCGACCGCACAGCTGAAGGAGATCGCCGGCTATTTCTCGATCATCACCGGCTTGTTCCTGCGCCTGATCAAGATGATCCTCGCTCC
>CADCWB010000225.1 GCA_902806295.1 uncultured Sphingomonas sp.
CAGCAGAGCGGCTCCCCGGTCAGGTCGGTTGCCGGTTCCGGCCGTTCCATGCGGGTGAAGCTCCTCCCCGCAAAGCTGGCCGTTGGTCCACAATAGTAAGAGCAAGCCGAACCTTGGGCACCCAGGGTCACGCCGTCGCCAGTCACGGTCGCGTCGATCCGGCACGCAGCATCACCTTCCGGTATGATCGTCAGCTTGCTCCCGGCACGCTGAACCGTCCCCCGAAGACTGCAGTTCGCGTCTCCTTCGCCGTAGGTCACGAGGCCGGCTGGGCCATCGGCCTCCGCCAGGCACAAGCGATCCCGACCAACGCCGGCATAGCTGGCGAGTGCAGCAACAGGAGCAATCGAGGGCTCGGCCGCAACATTGTTCGATGACTCCTCGCTTCGACCGCAGCCGGTCAGCAGCAGGCCCGCGAGCAACAGCGCGCCACTCAAAGGTGACAACGGTAACGCCCACGTGCGATCGATTCCGCCATGTCTCATGCGGCTGCGCAGCGGCAGGTTAGAGATTGGCAAGCGCGCGACATGGCGTTGAGATGGCAGCCGCAACCCTATCCAGCAAGGCGCTTCAACTCGTATTCATGCGAGCCGCGACAAAGACGGCGGCTTCCCCTACAGACGGCAATCCAACAGGCAGGCGGTGGGCACCCATGCTGACGACCAATCCGTTCGACGACGATAAGCTGCGCGAAGAGTGCGGCGTGTTCGGCATCTGGAATGCGGAGGCTGCCGCCAGCTTCGTTGCGTTGGGCCTGCATGCCCTGCAGCACCGCGGTCAGGAGGCTGCCGGAATCACCAGCTTCGATGGGATCAGTTTCCACTCACACCGGGCGCAGGGTCATGTTGCGGGCAATTTCGACAAGGACGAGGTCATTCGCGCGCTGCCCGGCCGGACCTCCATCGGCCATGTGCGTTATTCTACCACCGGCTCGTCGGCGCTGCGCAACGTCCAGCCCTTGTTCGCCGAACTGGCCGAGGGCGGGTTCGCCATCGCTCACAATGGCAACCTGTCCAACGCGATGAAGCTTCGCCGCACGCTGAATCGCCGCGGCTCCATTTTTCAATCCACCAGCGACACCGAGGTGATCATCCACCTGGTCGCGACTTCGTCCCACGCCGAGCCGCTCGACAAGATCGTCGATGCGCTTGGCCAGGTTGAGGGCGCCTACTCGCTGCTGATGCTGACCGAGGTCGGCCTGGTTGCCTGCCGCGATCCGCTGGGCATCCGTCCGCTCGTGATGGGACGCCTTGGCGAGTCGATCATCTTCGCGTCCGAAACGGTTGCGCTGGACGTGATCGGTGCCCGCTACGAGCGGGACGTCGGCCCCGGCGAAATGCTGATCGTCAACGAGAACGGCATTCGCAGCTTTCGCCCGTTCGCCTCCACCCGGCCGCGGCCGTGCATTTTCGAGCATGTCTATTTCAGCCGGCCCGACAGCGTGGTCGACGGCATTTCCGTCTACGAAGCCCGCAAGAACATCGGCGCGGTGCTCGCCCGCGAGTCGCCGGTCGAGGCCGACCTGGTCGTGCCGGTGCCGGACAGCGGCGTGCCGGCTGCGATCGGCTATAGCCAGGCGTCGGGTCAGCCGTTCGAGCTCGGCATCATCCGCTCTCACTATGTCGGCCGGACGTTCATCCAGCCGAACCAGGAAGTACGGCATCTGGGGGTCAAGCTGAAGCACAACGCGAACAGCGCCCTGATCAAGGGCAAGCGGGTAGTCCTGGTCGACGACTCAATCGTTCGCGGCACGACCAGCCTGAAGATCGTGCAGATGATGCGCGATGCCGGCGCGGCCGAGGTCCACATGCGGATCGCCTCGCCCCCGACCCGGCATAGCTGTTTCTACGGCGTCGACACACCGGAACGGGCCAAGCTGCTGGCGGCACAGATGGATGTCGAGGCAATGGCCAAGTATATCAATGCCGACAGCCTAGCGTTCATCTCCATCGATGGGCTTTACCAGGCGCTCGGCGACATCCGCAGCGCTGAAGCCCCGCAGCGCTGCGATGCGTGCTTCACCGGCGATTACCCGACCCGGCTGACCGACCTGGTGGAGAAGGAAACCGGCAAGGCCGGCTTGCAGTTGGTCGCGAGCCGATAGCCACCGGAGGGTGACAGGTCGGCGGTCGCACTCTAGTGGCCGCCCCGATGATCGACCTGTCGAACAAGATCGCGCTCGTCACTGGCGCCTCCCGAGGCATCGGCGCGGCCACAGCGGAAGTGCTCGCGAACGCTGGCGCGCACGTCATTCTGGTGGCGCGCTCGACCAAGGCGTTGGAAGACGTCGAGGATCGCATTCACGCGGCGGGCGGCACCGCCACCATCGCCCCGCTCGACCTCACGGATGGCGAGAGCATCTCCCGGCTGGCGACCGCAGTGGCGGAGCGCTGGGGCCGGCTCGACCTGCTGATGCTCAACGCGGCCATGCTGGGCAGCCTGACGCCGGTCGAGCATATCGACGCCAAGGAGTATAGTCGCATCCTATCGATCAACCTGCTTGCCCCGCAGGCCCTGCTCGCCACCTTCGACCCGCTGCTGAAGCGATCCGAGCAGGCCGAAGTGATCGGCGTCACCAGTTCCGTCGGACGAGAGCCGCGAGCATTCTGGGGCGCTTACGGCTCGAGCAAGGCGGCGCTGGAGACTCTGCTCGGCGCCTATGCCGACGAGACCGCCTACACCGGCAAGTTGCGAGTCACGATCCTCGATCCGGGCGCGACCCGGACGCGGATGCGTGCACTGGCCTTTCCAGGGGAGGAGCCGGATCAGGTGAAGCCGCCGGAGGTCGTTGCCGAGCGCCTGCTGGAGCTGCTTGGCGAAGAGCGCGAGACCGGGGCCAGGTTCCGCGTCGACTAGCCGCTACTCACAAAGGTAATTCGCTCTTCAGCCTGCCGGGCCACTCTTCACCAAGGTGACCTGCGCGACATCGATGCCGCCGCCGCGGAAACCGCCTTCGCAGTACATCAGATAATAGCGCCAGAGGCGGTGAAAGGCCTCGCCGAAGTCGGGCAACCGGCCTTGCGCGACTGCCGCATCGTAGCGCTCGCGCCAGAGGCGAAGTGTTTCGGCATAATCGGAGCCGAAGCCCTCCCGGTCTTGCCAGCTGAGGCCCCGCTCGGCGGCCAGGGTGGCGAAACCGGGCTCGTGGATCAGCATGCCGCCCGGGAAGATGTAGGCCTGGATGAAATCGGCCGACGCCGCATAGCGGTCGAACAACTCGGGCTGAATGCTGATCAGCTGCAGCGCCGCTCGGCCACCCGGCGCCAGCGATCGCGCGATCGTATCGAGGTAGGCGCCCCACCAACGCTGGCCTACCGCTTCGACCATCTCGACCGACGCAACGGCATCGAAGGTCTCGCGCACGTCGCGATAGTCCTGCAGCCGTATCTCGATCCGGTCGGACAAACCCTCCTCGGCAATCCGCTGCTCGGCCCACCCCTTCTGCTCGGTCGAAAGGGTAAGGCCGGTGACGTGCGCGCCGCGCTTGGCTGCCTCAATCGCGAGCATACCCCAGCCGCAGCCGATCTCCAGCAGGCGATCACCGGGCTTGAGGTCTAGGCGATCGAGCAACAGCGCGACCTTGCGCTCCTGAGCCATGACGAGATCGTCGCCCGGGGCGAAGCGACCCGAGGAATAGGTCATCGTCCGGTCGAGCCAGGCTGTGTAGAAGTCATTGCCGAGGTCATAATGGGCCGCGATGTTGTCGCGCGCCTGGGCCGGAGCATTGTCGCGCCACTGGTGGGCGAGCCAGCTCATCAGGCGAAAAGGCCCCTTGGCGCGGGCCGCTCCGCCCAGGCTCACGGCATTGCGCATGAACAGGTCGAACAATGGCACCGGGTCGGGCGAGGACCATTCGCCGCGCTCCCACGCCTTGTACCAGCCGACGCTGCCCGAGGTGGCGAGGCGGACCAGGGCCATCCAGCTATGGAGATGGACGATTGGCTCTGGTCCCCGCGCGTGGAAGCCGACGGCGCGGCGCTCGCCATTTGGCAAGGTCCCGTGGATGCCGCCTTCGCGAAGCCGCCGGTCGAGTTGGTCGACCACGCGGGCAAAAGCGGGCGCAGCCAGGCGGCCGAGCAGACCGCCGCCCGTCGCAAAGCCCCGGTCGGCCTTTAGCAGATGTTGCCCCCGCGTCGCCATCCGCAGCCTCTTAGCCGGGAGCGCGCGCTTCCCGGAAGGCCTTCAATGCACGTTCGCGGCCCTCGCGGTGGCCGATTAGCGGTTGCGGGTAGGCTTGAGGGGCAACACCTCTGCCCCACGGGTCGTGAATGTCGGCGTCGGACAGATGCGCCAGTTCCGGCACCCAGCGGCGGATGTAGTCGGCGGCGCCGAACTTCTCCGACTGAATCAGCGGGGCCATCACGCGGTAGAAGGGCTGGCTGTCGAAGCCGGTGCCGGCGATCCACTGCCAGTTCTGGCTGTTGTTGGCGTAGTCGGCGTCGATCAGCGTGTCCCAGAACCATTGCGTTCCGCGCCGCCAGTCGATCAGCAGATGCTTGACCAGGAAGCTGGCGGTGATCAGCCGCACTCGGTTGTGCATCCAGCCGGTGATCCACAATTGGCGCATGCCGGCGTCGACGATTGGGTATCCGGTCTGGCCCTTGGACCAAGCTGCGAAGTCGACCCCGGCCCGTTCGCCGCTGCGATGTGGTAGGCCGTTAGGGCGCTGCTCGCGGCTGCCCATGTCCGGATCGGCGAGAATGACGGAACGCGAGAAGTCGCGCCAGGCGAGCTCGCGACGGAACTTGTCGCCGGCACCAGCGGCGAGGCCGTGCCACACCTGTCGCGGGCTGATCTCGCCGAAGTGGAGGTGAGCCGAAAGGTTCGAGGTGCCGACCTCGGAGGGCAGGTCCCGGCGCTCGGCGTAGTGCTTTACCTCGGCGGCGAAGCGGCTGAGGTGGGCCAGTGCGCCCGCCTCGCCCGGCTGCCAGACCGAGAACCCCTCGGCCCAGTTCGGCCGGGTCGGCAGCAGCTGCCAGTCTTCCAGCCGTTCGCTGCCCGGCAGGTGCGCTGGTGCTTCGATCCGCTCCTGAGCCGGCTGCGGCGGTGAGGGCGGCAGGTGACGCTCCAGCGTGCGATAGTAGGGCCCGTAGATCTTGAACGCGCCGCCGGAGCCGGAGCGAATTTCGGATGGCTCATGCAGCACATCGCCCCCGTGCAGGGTCAGCGCCGACCCCAGCTCCTCCTCAACCTTGCGCCACCAGGGTTCGTAGTGGCGGACGGCGTGAATGGCTCCAGCTTGCGCCTCTTCGGCGACTTGGCGGACTACATCGGCAGATCGCCCGCGCCGCAGGACGAGGGCGCCGCCGCGTGCCTCCAGCTCGCCCGCCAGAGCGGTGAGGCTATGGTGGAGCCACCAGCGCTGCGCTCCGCCGATCGCCCACTCGCCGGGCGTGTCCTCATCAAGGACATAGAGCGCCAGCACGGGACCGGCGGCCGCAGCGGCGGCGAAGGCGGGCTGGTCAGTCAAGCGGAGATCCTGGCGAAGCCAGACGAGTTGAGGTTCGGCCATTGCCCTGCTCAACTCCCGAGGGGCGGCCCGGGTGCTAAGCCTTTTGGCGGTATCCGGCGGGTCAGGGCTCGAGCGGCACCATAAAGCCGCCCCGAGGAGCACGACTGCGGATGGCGGAGGGCACGGTGTCGCTGTCGAACGCCCGGTAGTAGCGCTGGTCGGTAAGGTAAGGGCGGCCACCCTCCTCCACCACGATCGGCATCCGTGACCAATAAAGGAAGGATCGGACGACTCTCCGCTCCTGCCGTGCGCGAAGGAACCGTGGATCGTCTAGGCGCAGAGGCTCACGCTTTGGATCGAGGCGAAGCCCTTGTCGGGGAGAGAAACCGCCGCTCCCCCACTCCGCTGCGCTGCGCCATGCCATGGTGCGTTCCCAGAACAGGAAGGGTGGAGGGCTGGCGACTACCGTGATCGACTCGATGCCACGTTGCCGGAGTGCCTGGGCCATCGTCCGCTCGGCGTGCGCGCTCCAACCGACGTTGCCGGCGATGTAGGCGAGCAGGACCGCGCCCATGATCTGCGCCGGGCGGCCCGCGTGGGTGTGGCCTGCCTTGTACCGCCGGTTGGACCAGACGATTCCAGTCACCAGAATGATCCAATAAACCCAATCGATGATGAAGATGGCGTCGGCCGAGTACCAGCGGTCGCCGACCGGAGCGAAGAAGGCGACCGCATAGGTAGTCAGCCAGTCGAGGAACGGGTGGCTGGCGACGGCGAGCAGAACCGCCACGAACAACGGGCCAAGGCGGAATCGCGGGGTCCCCTCCTTGCCGGGGCGCAAACGGTTGTAGATCCAGAGTAGCGCAACCACGCCTGCGGCCATCAGCGGTACGCCCCACAGCGCGTGGGTTGGGCCGCGATGGAAGGCGATGTAGTCGACCGGCAGGAATAGTGGGCCCACCGCGTCGATGTCGGGCGCGTTGGCGCCAAGGATGCAGCCGGCTATCGCCAGCCTGGACGAGCGCTTCAGGCCCATCTGGCCAAGCAGTGCGCCGGCAAGGCTGTGCGTGAGATTATCCATCAGCGAATCCTGGCGAACCAGATGTGGTGGCGGGGACCCTTGCCGTTGGCGCGGGCGCGGACCGCTGCTTCCTCGACCTGGAAACCGGCGGCGGCGAGGGTGTTGGAGAAGCGTGGGTCCGGCGCCGCGGACCAGACGGCGAGCAGGCTACCGGGCTTCAGCGACGCCTTGGCCGCATGGAGGCCCACGGGTGAGTAGAGCCGATCGTTCTCCGGCCGGACCAGCGCGTCTGGGCCGTTGTCGACATCCAGCAGGATCGCGTCCCACGGCCCGCTCGCCAGTGCGTCCGCCACGTCGCCGAGGTGGATGGAAACGCGGGGGTCGTCCAGACAGCCGCCAGTCAAGTCGGCCATCGGCCCGCGCGCCCAGTCGACGATCTCCGGCACCAGCTCGGCAACCGTGATCCGCGCATCACCCTGCAAGACCCGCAAAGCAGCCCTGAGGGTAAAGCCCATTCCATAGCCGCCGATCAGCCAGCGCTGCTTCGGGCGGCTACCGAGGCGAGCCGCGGTCAGCTGGGCGAGCGCCTCCTCCGAGCCGCTCATCCGGGTGGACATGAGCTCGTCGCGGTTGACCAGGATCATGTGGTCGGCAGCGCGGCGATAGAGCTTCATCTCCGCGCCGCCCGGAATGCGGGCGGTGGCGAGGAGTTCACGGGGGGTCAGGCGCGTCGTCCCGGCGCAGGCCGGGACCTCAGACGACCTGCGCGCAGCCTCCGGAAATCCCGGCCTTCGCCGGGATGACGCAAGCTACTCAGCCCGCGGTTCCTTTTCGACTTGCCAGCTTTGGCCCTTGGAGACGAGCGCCTGGAGGTCCGGCTGCTTGCCCCTCGCGACCGTGGCGTTCTGCTCCAGCACGGCGGCTTCAAAGGTCGGTGCCGGGTCTTCGTAGATGACGCCCAGCGCAACCGGGAAGCCCTGCCCCGGCATCTCGACCAGCAGGTGGGCAAGCGTGCGGTTCTTTGGGTCGTGGACCAGTACGGCCGGATCGTCGCCTGCGACCACGCGCAGGGCCAGCGTCTGCGGATCGAGCGCGATACCCTTGGCGCCGCCGGCGAACAGCATCGGCTCGCCCGGCTTCAACCAAAGCTGCATCTCGCTGGCAACTTCGCGGGCAGTGAAGGGCGCGAACACGTCGTCATTGTAGACCACGCAATTCTGGAAGATCTCGATAAACGCCGCGCCCTTGTGGGCATGGGAAGTCTTTAGCACGTCCGGGAGGTTCTTGTTGATGGCGATGACGCGTGCCACGAACCGGGCGCCGGAGCCAAGCGCAAAGGCGCACGGCCGGGCCGGTCGGTCGACTGAGCCGAATGGAGTCGAGGGCGAGCGGGTGCCGACTCGGCTGGTGGGCGAGTATTGCCCCTTGGTCAGGCCGTAAATCTCGTTGTTGAACAGCAGGATCTGGCAGTCGAGATTGCGGCGTAGCACGTGCATGGTGTGGTTGCCGCCGATCGACAGCGCGTCCCCGTCCCCGGTGATGATCCATACGTCGAGCTCGGGGTTGGCAAGCTTGATCCCCGTCGCCACCGCCGGCGCCCGGCCGTGTATGGTATGGAAGCCGTAGGTTTCCATGTAGTAAGGGAAGCGGCTGGAGCAGCCGATGCCGGAGATGAACACGGTTTTCTCGCGCGCGACGCCGAGGTCTGGCATGGTCCGCTGAACCGCCTTCAGCACGGCATAATCACCGCAGCCGGGGCACCAGCGCACTTCCTGGTCGGAGGCCCAGTCCTTGGCGGTGGTTTTCTCGATGGGGGTAAGTTCGTTCATCGGAACAGCAGCCAGTAGATGAGGAGGCAGACGACGATCAGCATCATGATCAGCGGAAAGGCACTGATGGGTCTCATGCGAGAGTTCTCCGTTCCGCGCCCGGGTCGTGACCGGAGTTGGGTTCGGGCAGTTGAGTCGAATCCGCGGGCATGATGCCACCGACTTTGCCGGCCAGCGCTTCCTCGACTGCCCCTTCGATCTCCGCGATTCGGAACGGTTGGCCCGAGACCTTGGTCAGGCTCTTCGCGTCGACGAGGAACTGGTCGCGGAGGATGGTCTTGAGCTGACCGGTATTCATCTCCGGCACCAGGATATGCTCGTACGAGCGGAGCAAAGCGCCGAGATTGCGCGGCATCGGCGCGATGTGGCGAATGTGGATGTGGCTTACGTCGACTCCGCTGTTGCGAAGACGGCGAACAGCCTGATGAATCGGGCCGAACGTCGAGCCCCAACCGACCACCGCCAGCCTGCCGCCGGGCTGGCCGAAGCAGACGTCCTGCTCCGGGATGTCGTGAGCGATGCCAGCCACCTTGGCGTGGCGGACGCGGGTCATTTCGGCGTGGGCGGACGGCGAATAGTCGATGTCACCGCTGCCTGGCGCTTTCTCGATCCCGCCGATGCGATGCATCAGCCCGGGCGTGCCCGGCCTGATCCAGCGGCGCGCAAGCTTGGCGTCGCGCGCGAACGGAAGCACCTTCTCGCCCTCTCCCGGCGCATCGGTGTGGAAGGCGATCGGGAAGGGCTGGTAGCCGCTCATGTCCGGCACCTTCCACGGCTCGGCCGCGTTGGCGATATAGCCGTCGGTGAGCAGCATGACCGGTGTCATGTAGTGGGCGGCGATGCGGCACGCTTCGATCGCGCAGTCGAAGGCGTCGGCCGGCGAGCGCGCGGCAATCACCGGCAGCGGGGCGTCGCCGTTGCGGCCGTAAACCGCCTGGTAGAGGTCGGATTGCTCGGTCTTGGTGGGCAGCCCGGTGGACGGCCCGCCGCGCTGCGAGTTGACGATGACCAGCGGCAGCTCGGTGATGACGGCGAGGCCGATCGCCTCGGTCTTGAGGGCGATCCCTGGCCCGGAGGAGGAGGTAACGCCCAGCTGCCCGGCATAGGAAGCGCCGAGCGCTGCGCAGATCGCCGCGATCTCGTCCTCCGCCTGGAAGGTGGTAATGCCATATTCCTTCAATCGGCTGAGCGAATGAAGGATCGGCGAGGCTGGCGTGATCGGGTAGGAGCCGAAGAACATCTTCAGCCCGGCAAGTTGAGCGCCCGCGACCAAGCCGAGTGCCAGCGACTCAGCGCCGGTGACCGTGCGGTAAAGACCCGGTTCGGCGGGTGCGGCTGGAATGTGGCGCGGGCGGACCGAAGCGCCCAGCTCCACTGTCTCGCCGTACGCGTGGCCGGCGTTCAAGGCTGCAATATTGGCTTCCGCCAGTTGCGGTGCCTTGGCGAACTTGGTCTTCAGCCAGTCGACGATCGGCGCCCGGTCGCGGTCGAACATCCACAGGGCAAGACCCAGCGTCCACATGTTCTTGCAGCGCAGCGCTTCCTTGTTGCCGAGGCCGAACGGCTTCACGGCATCCATGGTCAGCTGCGAGATATTGAACTTCACCACCTGCCAGCGGGACAGTGAGTCGTCGTCGAGCGGATTGGATTGGTAGCCGGCCTTGGCGAGATTGCGCTGCGAGAACTCGCCCTCGTCGGCAATGATCAGCCCGCCGGGCTTCAGCGCATCGACGTTCACCTTGAGCGCGGCCGGGTTCATCGCGACGAGCACGTCGGGCGCGTCGC
>CADCWB010000226.1 GCA_902806295.1 uncultured Sphingomonas sp.
AATACCGAAGGCGAACCGATGATGGAGATGAACACCACTCCACTCATCGACGTCATGCTGGTGCTGATCATCATGTTGATCATCACCATTCCGCCCCAGACCCACGCCGTGAAGCTTGATCTGCCGCAGCAACAGCAGAACAACACCCCGCCGCCCATCGACCCGGTCAAGAACAAGATCGTCATCACCCAGCCTGGTGCGGTGCTGTGGAACGGTGCGCCTGTACAGCTGACCCAGCTGCGCCAATTCCTCGACATCACGCAGCAGATGAACCCGACGCCGGAACTGCACCTGCAGCCGGAACCGGACGCCCGCTACGAGCTGGTCGACCAGGTACTGGTCGTCACCAAGCAGGCCAAGGTCGACAAGATGGGTTTTGTCGGCAACGAGGCTTACTCGCGCTTCTAACTACTCGTTCGGGGCTCAACTTCCCGAAAGCACCTGGGGCGGCTCCTGACGGAGCTGCCCCATTTTTGTGCTTGCCGCCGATCCAGATGCGTGAGACGTTACACTGTCTCGTACATGAGCAATGGAGATGGCCAAGCTCGCCTTTCCGTCCGAACCCAATCCGATGCTGGAGATGAACACCACCCCTCTGATCGATGTCATGCTGGTGCTGATCATCATGCTGATCATCGCAATGCCCCATGCAGACCCATGCGGTGAAGCTGGATCTGCCCGCCGGTTACGCAAGAGTGGTGAACCCGGTGCGTAACTCGATCGTGATCACGGCGGCTGGTGCGCTCGAGTGGAATGGCCAGACCGTCACCCAGCCCCAACTGCGCCACTTGCTGACGGTGTCGACGCAGCTGCCTGAGGTGCCCGAACTTCACCTGCGGCCTGACGCCGCTGCTCCCTATCGGGTCGTCGACGAAGTCTTGGTGCTTACCAAGCGCGCCAACGTTCAGAAGCTCAGCTTTGTCGGCAACGAGGCTTACGCTCGCTTCTGAGTATTAGAACAAGCGCGCGCCCAGCGGCACGTCGTGATCGGGCGCGAACAGGATCACCGCGCCGCGGTCGTCGGGGAAGCCGAGCGTCAGCACCTCCGACATGAACTTGCCGATCTGGCGTGGCGGAAAGTTGACTACTGCCGCGACCAGCCGGCCGGGCAGGTCTTCCAGCCGGTAATGCTTGGTGATCTGCGCCGAGGAGCGGCGACTGCCGATCGCCGGTCCGAAGTCGATGGTCAGCTGGTAGGCCGGCTTGCGCGCCTCGGGGAATGGCTCGGCCGCGAGGATTCGGCCAACTCGAATGTCCACGGCCAGAAACTGTTCGAAGGTGATTTCCGGCGCGGCGGGAACATCGTGCAGATGGGTCAGGTGCATGGCCTGTCAGGCGGCCACGTCGAACTGCAGGCGCGCCAGTCGCGAGTAGAGGCCGCCTTTGGCGTTCAGCTCCGCATGAGTGCCCTGTTCGGCGATGCGGCCGCCTTCCATGACGACGATCCGGTCGGCGGCACGAACGGTCGCCAGCCGGTGCGCGATGACCACGGTGGTGCGGGTGGTCATCAGCCGCTCGAGCGCTTGCTGAACCGCGGCTTCGCTTTCCGCATCAAGCGCGCTGGTCGCTTCGTCGAGCAGCAACAATGGTGCATCGCGCAGCAGCGCGCGGGCGATCACGATCCGCTGGCGCTGGCCGCCCGACAGACGAGCGCCGCTTTCGCCGAGGAACGTGTCGTAGCCCTCGGGCAGGCTCATCAGGAAATCATGCGCATTCGCGGCCTTGGCGGCCGCAACGATCTCGTCCTCGGTCGCGTCCCAGCGGCCGTAGCGCAGGTTGTCGCGGGCCGAAGCAGCGAAGATCACGGTTTCCTGCGGTACCAGCGCGATGCGCTCGCGCACGGCGGCGGGATCGGCGTCGCGCACGTCGACCCCGTCGATCAGCACGCGCCCGGCCTGCGGGTCGTAGAAGCGCAAGGCAAGCTGGAACAACGTCGACTTGCCCGCGCCCGAGGGTCCGACCACCGCCACCGTTTCCCCGGGTGCGACATGCAAGGTGAGGTCGTGAACCGCCTTCTCCTCAGGGCGGGTCGGATAGCGGAACTCCACGTCCTCGAACGACAGCGAACCCACGGGCGGCTTCGGCAGAACAGCCGGTGAGGCGGGCGCCTTGATCTCGGCCCGGGCAGCAATCAGCTCGGCCAACCGACCGGCTGCGCCCGATCCGCGCAACAGGTCGCCGTAGACCTCGGACAGCGCGGCGAAGGCTCCGCCGACCAGCACGCCGGTAAACACAAAGGCCGCGATCTCGCCGCCGGTCATGTTGCCCGCAGCAACGTCGCGGGCGCCTTCCCAGATGACCATCACGATCGCGCCGAACATCAGGGCGATTAGCACCACTGTCATCACGGCGCGCAGGCGCATCCGGGTGCGCGCCGTCGCAAAGGCGCGCTCGACCGTGTCGGCGAAGCGAGCCTCTTCGCGGCCTTCCTGCCCGAAGGCCTGCACGATCTTCATGGCGCCGAGCACTTCGGAGACGTTGGTCCCGACATCGGCGATGCGATCCTGGCTAGCTCGCGAGAGGTTGCGGATCTTGCGGCCGAACAGGATGATCGGACCAAACAGCAGCGGAATGCCGATCAGCAGCAGGCCGGCGAGCTTGGGCGAAAGCGCGAACAGATAGAAAATGCCGCCGATGCCCGTAACCAAGTTGCGCAGCGCGACCGAAGCCGAGGAGCCTACCACCTGCTCCAACA
>CADCWB010000227.1 GCA_902806295.1 uncultured Sphingomonas sp.
ACGGAGAGCGGTCTGTCGATCACGGAATGGAGGCCGGTCACCGGCGCCATCCCACCGCTTACCCAGGCGCAATGGGAGCAAGCCTTCACGCTTTATAAGCAGATCCCCGAGTATCAGCAGATCAACCGCGGCATGAGCCTGGCCGAGTTCAAGAACATCTTCTTCTGGGAGTATGTTCACCGGCTGCTGGGCCGCATCATCGGGTTGGTCGCTCTGGTGCCGCTGCTGTGGTTCGCATTTCGTCGGGCGATCCCGACCGGATATGGCCTTCGCTTGGCCAGCATCTTCGTTCTCGTCTGCGTCCAGGGAGCAATCGGCTGGTGGATGGTCGCCAGCGGCCTGACGGGCCGCACCGATGTCAGCCATGTCCGCCTCGCCGTGCACCTGCTGTTGGCGCTGCTGATCTTCGGCATGACGGTCTGGACGGCGCTCGACCTGCGCTCGGCTGGAGCGGCCAAGCGGCGCGTGCCGACGCTGGCGATCTGGGGCTTCGCGGCCCTGGCCTTGCAGCTGATGTTCGGCGCTTATGTCGCCGGTCTGAATGCAGGCTTCGCGTTCAACAGCTGGCCGCTGATGGGTGACGAACTCTATCCGACTTCAGCGCCCTGGCTCGAGCCCGCCATCCGCAACTTCGTCGACAATCCGATCACCGTGCAGTTCATCCACCGGTGGCTGGCCTTTGTCGTGCTCGCCTTCGCGGTGGTGCTGGCACGGCGGGTGAAGAAGGTCGGCGGTCGGCGGGAGTCGATCATCCTCCACAGCGCCATCGGCACGCAGATCCTGCTCGGGATCTGGACGCTGTTATCGGGCGTGCACCTCCACGTCGCCGTCGCTCATCAAGGAATGGCGGTGTTGGTGATCCTCGGCTTTCTGCTGGTTGCTCACAAGCTGGCGGTGGCGCGGACCGAAGCGGCCACTGGCGCTACCACCGGTAGCTGAGAGCGCAGTCGTGCCGATCGTCTCCGTTTACTGCACCTTCGGCACGCAGGAGGAGGCCGAGCGCATCGGCCGCATGGTGGTGAAGGAGCGCCTTGCCGCATGCATCAACATCCTGGGCTCCTGCCGCTCCATCTACCGTTGGGACGGACAGATCGAGGAGACAGATGAGATTGCTGCCATTCTCAAGAGCACAGCAGAGCGCGCAGACGCATTGATCACGCGGGTCGCGGAACTGCACAGTTACGAAGTGCCGGCGATCACCGTTCGGCAAGTCGAGCGGCAGCTCGATGCTTACGGGAAGTGGGTCGAAGCAGAAGTCGGCGAGGCCTAGGGTATCATATTACCCATCAGGAACATGCCGCATTTGCTTGACTTTTTGACTGACGACGGCGAATAGCCACGCCACAAGCCCTGGCCTCGTGGCCGGCGTTTCCTGTTTCAAGCAAAAGGTCCAAGCCCCATGAAGGCGCTAATGAAGACCACTAAGTCGGCCAAGCCGGCTGAGGTCGAGAAGAAGTGGCATCTGATCGATGCCGATGGCCTGGTGGTCGGCCGCGTGGCGACGATCATCGCCAATATACTGCGCGGCAAGCACAAGCCGATCTTCACGCCCCACGTTGATTGCGGCGACCATGTGGTCGTGATCAACGCCGACAAGGTGAAGTTCACCGGCCGGAAGGCCCAGCAGAAGATCTACTACAAGCATACCGGTTACCCGGGCGGCCTGAAGGAAACCCGCGCCGACAAGATCCTGGAAGGCCGCTTCCCCGAGCGCATCCTGGAAAAGGCCGTCGAGCGGATGATCCCGCGCGGGCCGCTTGGCCGCGATCAGATGCGCGCCCTGCACCTCTACAACGGCACCGATCATCCCCATGCCGGGCAGGATCCGGAAGTGCTCGACGTTGCTTCGATGAACCGCAAGAACAAGGTGGGCGCATAACATGGCCGACAAGAAGTCCCTTTCCGACCTGGGCGCCCTGACGAGCCAGGCTCCGGCCGAACCCGCGGTTGCCGAAACGCCGACGACCGAAGCTTCAGCGGGAACGGCGGCCGCTTCCGCTGACGGCGGCGAGCCCGTCGATGCGACTCCCGTTTCGACGCAAGGTCCGCAGATCGAGGCGGTTCTGCGTGAACAGCAGCTCGACAAATACGGCCGCGCTTATGCGACCGGTCGGCGCAAGGACGCCGTCGCGCGCGTCTGGCTGAAGCCGGGCTCGGGCAAGATCGAGGTCAACGGCCGCGATCAGACGGTCTACTTCGCTCGTCCGACGCTGCGTCTGGTGATCAATCAGCCGTTCGGCATCACCGACCGCGCCGATCAGTATGATGTGATCGCGACCGTCAAGGGCGGCGGCCTGTCGGGTCAGGCCGGCGCGGTGCTGCACGGCATTGCACAGGCACTCAGCCGGTTTGAGCCCATTCTGCGGACCACGGTGAAGCGTGCCGGCTTCCTGACCCGCGACCCGCGCGTCGTCGAGCGCAAGAAGTACGGCCGCGCCAAGGCTCGCCGCAGCTTCCAGTTCTCGAAGCGCTAAGCTCCCGAGCTCAATCCGGCAGAAAGGGCGTCCCGCGCTTCGCGGGGCGCCCTTTTCAGTTGCGTCAACGGGAACCACCTTATGCTGTCCCGCTTTATGTTGCGCATACGGAACCGTTGCAGATGAGGACGAAATGGGAGTGGCTTTTACCCGCCCGGTGAGCCGGCGGATCGTTGAGTGTGAGCTGACCCATCTCGACCGCCGGCCGATCGACCCGGACGCGGCCGCTCGCCAGCATGCCGCGTACGAGCAGGCGTTAGCCGACTCCGGTTTCCATATTATCCGCTTGCCGGAGCTACCGGACCATCCTGACAGTGTGTTCGTCGAGGACACCGCCATCCTGCTCGGCGAGCATGCGGTAATCACTCGCCCAGGTGCGGCCTCTCGCCGCGCCGAAGCGGACAGCACCGCGGGGGCGTTGGCCGAGCACTTCACCATTCATCGCATCACGCGCGGCCGCCTCGACGGCGGCGACGTGCTTCGGGTGGCCCGCACGCTTTACGTCGGCCAGTCGCGGCGGACCGATTGCGCAGGGATCGTTGCTCTCGCCAACATCGCCGCACCACTTGGCTTCGAGGTGATCGAGGTTCCCCACGATCAATGTCTCCACCTGAAAACGGGCGCGACCTTCGCCGGGCATGATGAGGCCGGTCGTCCGACCATGCTGATCAACCCCGACTGGATCGATCCGTCCTACTTTCGCGACGTCGCCCTGCTGCCGTCTCACCCGGCCGAGGCCTTCGCTGCCAATGCCCTAGGCGCCGGTGAGCGGCTGATCTATCCGACGGCTTACCCGCGCACGGCCGAGCGGCTGCGTGCGGTGGGCTTCGATGTCGAGGAAGTGGACATCGGAGAGCTGGAGAAAGCCGAGGCGGGCCTGACCTGCATGAGCTTGATCGCGGAGCCCATCCGCTGATCGTGCAACCGATCAGCGGTTCACTGTGGCCATGCCCTGCGCATGGTAACGGTCGCCGGCCGCTGCGCCCGGCGGAAGGATCTCCTCCAGCCGGCTGAGTTCATCGTCGCTCAGCGACAGCTCGGTCGCGGCGATGTTCTCGTCCAGATACCTCCGCCGCTTGGTCCCAGGGATCGGTACGATGTCGTCGCCGCGTGACAGCACCCATGCCAGCGCGAGTTGGGCCGTGGTGCAGCCCTTGCCTTCGGACTTTTGGGCATTGGCGAGGTTGCCTCGCACGCGCGCCAGCAGTTCGCGGGCCGTTTCGATTTCCTCGGACGAGCAGCCGGCAAAGGCTTCCCCTCCCATCTCGTGGGCGAGGGCGTGCAGCCGCTCCAACAGCGGCTCGGCCTTCGCGGTGTTGAACAGCTGCCAGGCGCGCCGATCGCCGGGATGGCGCCGCCGATCGACCAGTCCAGCTTCCTCCAGCCGGTCGACAATCCGGCAGAGGGTGATGGGTTCAATGTCCATCCGCTCGGCCAATTCCACCTGGCGCTGGCCAGGTGCGCGGCCGAGATGCGCGAGCACCCGCCACTGCGGACGAGTGACGCCGAGCGAGGCTGCGCGCCGGTCGAAGGCGCGGCGAAGCGCGTGCGACGTTTCGCCGATTTCCCATGCAAGCTGTTCCATGCAGCGCGCATATAGTAAGGGCGCTTACTAAATCTTCAGTCTTGCCAGCCTCGCCGCCGTGCCGCATCGGCTGTGCCCCAATGACCAGCCATGACGCCATTCCGGGCATCCTCGATCAGCTCTCCGCGATCTTCGACGAGTCCGCCGCCAACCTCCGCCGCGCCCTGATCGCCTATGTCCGCGAGGGCGCCCGGCCCGACCCCGACGCCCGGGCGAGCGGCGCCTTTGCTTATCCCGAGCTACGGATCGCCTACGACCCGGACCTGCCGCCACCGGTGCCGGCCCGGGCCTTCGCCCGCCTGAACCAGCCGGGCCTTTATACCGCGTCCATCGCCCGCCCGGCCTTGTTCCGCGAGTATCTGTCCGCGCAGCTGGTCCATCTGCTGCGCGACTACCAGGTCGAGATCAGCGTCGGCCGCTCGGCCAGCGAGGTCCCCTACCCTTACGTCCTCGACGGGTCCGAGGACCTGCAGCTGAACGGAGTCGCCTCGGCCGAGTTGGGGCGCTGGTTCCCGACCACTGAGCTGGTCCACATCGGTGACGAGATCGCCGACGGCATGTGGGACTTTGCGCAGCACAGCGCCCGCCCGCTGGCCCTGTTCGACGCTCCGCGAACCGACTTCAGCCTGGCCCGGCTGCGGCACTACACCGGCACTCCGCCGGCGCACTTCCAGCGCTTCATCCTGTTCACCAACTACGTCCGCTATGTCGATGAATTTGTGCGCTTTGCCGCCGATGCGCTGCGCCGACCGGACACCCGCTACCAAGGCCTGTCCGTGCCCGGCAGCCGCTACGCGCGCGGCATGCTGGAGAATGTCGAGGCGTAGATCGCCGCCGGATCATGGCGCCGCTACCAGATGCCGGCCTACCACCTGATCGGCCCCAACGGCGACGACGGCATCAGCCTGGTCAACATCGGCGTCGGCCCGTCCAACGCCAAGACCATCTGCGACCATATCGCGGTGCTGCGCCCGGAAGTGTGGCTGATGATCGGCCATTGCGGCGGCCTGCGTCCCAGCCAGACCATCGGGGACTATGTGCTGGCCCACGCCTATCTGCGCGACGACCATGTGCTGGACGACGTGCTGCCGATCGAGATCCCGATCCCGGCGATCGCCGAGGTTCAGACCGCGCTCTACAACGCCGCGGCCAGGGTCACCGGCGAGGACGAGGACAGCCTAAA
>CADCWB010000228.1 GCA_902806295.1 uncultured Sphingomonas sp.
ACACGGAAGGATTGCCGAAGATCGTTGAAGGCCTGCGTCGCCAGGAAGAGCGGATGGGAAGCGATTTCTCCTTCTCGTCGCTGCTACTCGACAAGGCTGACAAGGGCGAGAAGTTCGGGCGCTAGGCTGGCACTCGCTCCGGCAGGCTCATCACCATCAGGCCCGCCAGCGCTGCAACCACGGCGCTGGCGGTAAAGGTGGCTTCGGGTCCCTGCCGATCCCACAGCAATCCGGCCGCCAGGCTGGCGAGCAAGGTGGCGATGCCGGTGGCGAAGTGGAACATGCCGAAGGTCGTTGCACGAAGCTGCTCGGGCGCGCTGTCGGCAAGCATCCGCGCAAACAGCCCCTGCGTCAGCGCCATGTGCCCGCCCCACAGGAACACTCCCACCGCACCCCACGCCAGCCCGTCGGTGCGCGCCAGCACCAGGTTGCCAGCTACCAGCAGTGCGATACCCGCCACCAGGATCGCTCGTGGATCGCGCCGGTCGCTCAGCACTCCCGCCGGGTAGCTCAGTAACAGATAGGCAAGGTTGAACAGCACCAGCACCAAGGGCGCGGCGGCAAGACTGAGGCCGGCGTAATGGCCCTTGAGGATCAGGAAGCTCTCGGAAAAGCGGGCCAGAGTGAAGACGAACCCGACCATGATCAGTCGGCGGCTTCCCTTGTCGACCTGTCGGAAACCGCTCAGCAGCGGCTGTGGCTTGGTCGGCGTGTGGCGGCTGGGTTCGCGGAGGAACAGCCAGGCGAGGATGACCGATCCGATCGCCGGGATAATCGCGACCCAGAAGACTGCCCGGATATCCTCCGCGAACAGCCACATCAGAGCGACGGCGGCCAGGGGAGCAAGAAAGGCTCCGACCGTGTCCAGGCTCTGGCGAAGTCCAAAGGCAGCACCGCGAACCTCCGGCGGAGTCTCGTCGGCGATCATCGCGTCCCGGGGAGCGCCGCGGATGCCCTTGGCCGTACGGTCGATCAGCCTTGCGCCAAGCACGGTGAATGGTGAAGCGGCTAGCGCGAACAGCGGCTTGGTTAGGGCTGCCAGACCATAGCCGAGCAGGATCCACGGTTTTCGTCGCCCACTACGGTCCGACAGCCGTCCCGCCGCCAGCTTGGCGAAACTAGCCGTCGCTTCCGCAGCCCCGTCGATGGCGCCAAGCACCGCGACGGAGGCACCCAGCGTTACCGTCAGGAACAACGGCAGCAGCGCGTGGTAGATCTCGGACGACAGGTCCATCAGCAGGCTGACGAACCCCAATACCCAAACGGTGCGCGGCAGGCGGGGACGGGCGATCACCGCCGATGCTTAGCTACTTCTTGCCGGCATTGCTCCTGCGGGTTTGCCAGCCCTTCTTGGCGGCCTCGCTCCGGCTGTTGCTGCGACCCGATCCGCTCTCCTTGCCGCCGCCTTCCTGCTTGTTGACGGTCGCCCAGGCTCGGCGTTCGGCCTCGTCCTTGCTGATGCCGCGCTTCTCGTAGCCTTCCTCGATATGCTCGGCCTTACGCTTCTGCTTGTCGGTGTAAGCGCTCTTGTCTCCCTGCGGCATCGTTCGACCTCCATCTGGTGTGGACGGTTGCTGCAACGCACCAATTCCGCTAGGGGGCGCGCGACTTCTCCAAGGAAAACCGATGAACCTCCGCAACGTGGCGATCATCGCCCACGTCGATCATGGCAAGACCACGCTCGTCGACCAGCTGTTCCGCCAATCCGGCACCTTCCGCGACAACCAGCGCGTTGAGGAGCGGGCGATGGACTCCAACGATCTCGAAAAAGAGCGCGGGATCACCATCCTTGCCAAGTGCACCTCGGTCGAATGGCACGGTACGCACATCAACATCGTCGACACCCCCGGCCACGCCGATTTCGGCGCCGAGGTGGAGCGTATTCTGTCGATGGTTGACGGCGTGATCCTGCTGGTGGACTCGGCCGAAGGACCAATGCCGCAGACCAAGTTCGTGACCGGCAAGGCGCTGAGCCTCGGCCTCAAGCCAATCGTCGTAGTCAACAAGATCGACCGTCCCGACGCGCGTCCGGCCGAAGTGCTGGACGAAGTTTTCGAACTGTTCCTAAACCTGGAGGCGGACGACGAGCAACTCGACTTTCCGGTGCTCTATGCCTCCGGCCGCGCCGGTTACGCTGGGGAGCTGGACACGGTCCGCGACGGCGACCTCAACCCGCTGTTCCAGAAGATCGTGGACCATGTGCCCGCCCCGGCGCTGGACCCGGCTGGCGAATTCAAGATGCTTGCCACGCTGCTTAGCCGCGACAGTTTTCTTGGGCGAATTCTCACCGGCCGCATCGAAAGCGGCACTCTCAACGTCAACGATCCGATCCGCGCCGTCGACGTGAGCGGGAAGACGGTCGAGGACGGCCGTGTCTCCAAGCTCTTTGCGTTCCAGGGTCTTGAGCGAGTGCCGGTGGAGAGCGCCAAAGCCGGTGACATCGTCGCCATCGCCGGTCTGATGAAAGCCACCGTCTCCAACACCATCGGCACGCCGCAGAATACCGAGCCGCTGCACGCCCGCGAGATCGACCCGCCGACGCTCAGCATGACTTTCGCCGTCAACGACAGCCCATTTGCGGGCAAGGACGGCGACAAAGTGCAGAGCCGCGTCATTCGCGAGCGGCTGGAGCGCGAAGCGGAGGGCAATGTTGCCATCCGGATCAGTGAAACGCCGGGCGGCGAGGCGTTCGAAGTTGCCGGTCGCGGCGAGCTTCAGCTGGGGGTGGTGATCGAAACGCTTCGGCGCGAGGGCTTCGAGCTCAGCATCAGCCGTCCGCGCGTGCTGTTCCGCGACGGCCCGAACGGCCGCGAGGAGCCGTACGAAACGGTCGTAATCGACGTTGACGACGAATTCGCCGGCACGGTCGTCGAGAAGATGGCCATGCGCAAGGCGGAGATGACAGACATGCGTCCCTCCGGCGGGGGCAAGACCCGGATTACCTTCTCCGCTCCGTCGCGAGGCCTGATCGGCTATCATGGCGAGTTCCTGTCGGACACCCGCGGGACCGGCATCATGAACCGATTGTTCGAGAAGTACGGCCCCTACAAGGGTCCGATCACCGGCCGGCAGAACGGCGTGCTGATCTCGATGGAGACGGGGGCGGCGGTGGCCTACTCGCTCAACATGCTTGAAGAGCGCGGCGTGCTGTTCATCTCGCCCGGCGACGACCTCTACGAGGGCATGGTGATCGGCGAGAACGCCAAGCCGCAGGACCTGGAGGTCAACCCGCTCAAGTCCAAGCAGCTGACCAACTTCCGTGCCTCGGGCAAGGACGAAGGCATCCGCCTGACCCCGCCGCGGCGGATGACGCTGGAGCAGGCGATCGCCTACATCCAGGACGACGAGCTAGTCGAGGTCACCCCCAAGGTAGTGCGGATCCGTAAGCGCCATTTGGACCCGCATGAGCGCAAGCGGCAGTCACGCAAGGCCGAGGCCGCCTAAGGGCCTAAGACGAGCAACTCAGCTCACCGGCTGAGCTGCTCGGTTCGTCTAAGTCTCTGTCCCGCAATGGGAACTGTTTCGAGCTTCAGCTTGGCTCCCACACGACTCGTCGGGCGCTGGGTTGCCCCGTCCGCCGGAATCCGTATCCCGCTCCCACTAGTTAGCGAGAGCGAAGGAGCCGGGCGTTAAGCCGGCTTTCCTGGGCGAGACGGATGAGAGACCCCCGCGACGCGCCCCATCGGCGCAAGTGGTGCGGGAAGGACCTCAGCCGCAGAGACGAAAGACAGGATGACCCGTTTCTTCGGTGCCGGCCGTGCGTCGGCTCTTGCCGCCTTGCTCCTGCTGGGAATCGGGGCCTCGACCGAGGCCAGTGCACAGCTTGCCGCCAGCGCCGAAGCGCCGCTTGTCAACGCGGTCGGTTCAAAGCCCGCGACCGCCAGCGCCATTGCTCCCGCAGTCGTCGCCAGTGCTGCGCTTCCGAAGCCAACGCCTTCGCTACTGACTGCGACCGCGAGCACCGCCGCTCAGCCCCTTGCCAGCATCGCCGCAACTCTGCCGGTGACGCATGCGGGGCTGTGGCCGCTGGTCTGGGCCAACATGACGGGCGCCTCGCTGGACGAGGAGCAGAACTGCATCGCCACGGCGGTCTACTTCGAGGCGCGGGGCGAACCCTTCGACGGGCAGCTGGCCGTCGCGGAAGTGGTCATGAACCGCGCCCTGAGCGGGCGTTATCCGACCAGCTACTGTGCGGTTGTGAAGCAGCCCTGGCAGTTCTCGTTCGTCCGCAGCGGACGCTTTCCGCGCGTCGATGAGAGCAGCCCGGCCTGGGCCTATGCGCAGGCGATCAGCCGCATCGCCAAGCAGCGGCTGGCCGACGCGCTGCCCGATGATGTGCTGTGGTATCACGCCGATTATGTCGCGCCTGTCTGGGGGCGACGGCTAAGCCGGGTTGAGAAGATCGGCGCTCACATCTTCTACCGCGCCTAGCCTGCGATGGCTCAATCAGCTTAATTTGGCTTGCGCGCGCCTACAGCCGACGGTTCGCTGGTGCATTTGAAGCTTCGGCTGGATGCCCGACGTGGATTCGAACCACGATTGACGGAGTCAGAGTCCGTAGTCTTACCATTAGACGATCGGGCAGCGTCGCCGCGGGCGCTCACCTAGGTTGGGGGGCTTTAACTGTCAACTTGCCCCCGATGCCAAGTTCCGGTTAGACCACCGCCAAGTCAGCCGTTTGCCCGACTCTGGGTCAAGTGAGCGGTGAAGATAAGATTGGGCGATGTTTATGGCGCAATTTGCCGCCAGCGCGCCGCTTGGCCTTCGCGGCCACCAAGTGGCCACCGACCGAAATCTCCTAGTGGGGGCGTGTCGGCACACCTATGCCGCGATCGACCTTGGCACCAACAACTGCCGGCTGCTGGTCGCCCGTCCAACGGATGGAGGCTTCACGGTCGTGGATGCCTTTTCGCGCGTGGTTCGGCTTGGGGAGGGGCTGGCTCACAGCGGCCGGCTGAGCGGCGATGCAATGGACCGGGCAGTGGAAGCGCTGGCCGTATGCGCCGACAAGCTGAAGCGCCGTCGTGTCACCCTCGCCCGCTCGGTTGCAACCGAAGCCTGTCGCCGCGCCGCTAACGGCCGCCATTTCATCGAGCGGGTGCGGCAGGAAACCGGGGTGGCGTTGGAGATCATCGCGCCGCAGGAGGAAGCTAGGCTGGCCGTGCTCGGCTGCCACAAGCTACTGGAGCCTGGCGATGGACCGGCGCTGATCTTCGATATCGGTGGCGGGTCGACCGAGCTGGTGCTGGTCGAACCGGCGGTCGGCGACGATGAGATGCCACGGATCAAGGCCTGGTGGAGCGCTCCGTGGGGCGTCGTCTCGCTGACCGAAAGCGAGGGCCAGGCGGCGATCGAGGGCGAGGACCGGGTGCCTGCTTATCATCGCATGCGGGAGCGGGCCCGGCAAGCCTTTGCTCGCTTCGCCGAACTGCTGCCGCGCGATGCGGAGAACATCCGCCTGTTGGGGACTTCCGGAACGGTGACCACGCTTGCGTCGGTCCACCTCGCCCTGCCGAGCTATGATCGTCGGGCTGTAGACGGCCTGCACGTACCGATCAGTGCCATGCGCGAGATCAGCACCGCCATCGCCGCCATGGACTTCGGCGAACGCTCAGCCTTGCCGTGCATCGGGTCGGAGCGGGCAGATTTGGTTGTTGCCGGCTGTGCCATCCTAGAGGCGATCCTCGACATCTGGCCGGCCGAGCAGCTGGGCGTGGCCGACCGCGGGATACGCGAAGGCATCCTGCGCGCACTCATGGCCCGCGACGGCTACGTGCTTTGAAACGCGTCAAAACCGCCAAGGGCCGCAAGATCGGATCGACCCGTTGGCTCGAACGTCAGCTCAATGATCCCTATGTGCAACGGGCCAAGGCCGAGGGATACCGGAGCCGGGCGGCCTACAAGCTGATCGAACTGAATGAGAAGTTCGGCCTCTTGCGGGGCGTCAAGAGCGTGATCGACCTCGGTATCGCGCCGGGCGGGTGGAGCCAGGTGGTGCGCAAGCAGGCACCGGCCGCCAAGATCGCCGGCATCGACCTGCTGCCAACGGACCCCCTGGAAGGCGTAACTATCCTGCAGCTGGACTTCATGGAGGACAGCGCGCCCGACGCACTGCGTGAAGCCCTGGGCGGTCCGGCCGACCTTGTTTTGTCCGACATGGCGGCCAACACCGTCGGACATCCGCAGACCGATCACCTGCGCACCATGGGCCTGGTCGAGGCCGGGCTGGAGTTTGCGGTCGAGGTGCTGAAGCCGGGCGGGGCTTATGTCGCCAAAGTCCTGGCGGGTGGCACGGATAACCAGTTGCTGACCCAGCTGAAGCGCCACTTCACGACTGTGAAGCACGCCAAGCCGCCGGCCAGCCGCAAGGGCTCCAGTGAGTGGTACGTGGTGGCGCAGGGCTTCAAGGGTGCGCCGAATGGCGAGTAACGGGAGCCAGGCTCCGGTCGTCATCGATTGGAAGCAATTGGTAATCTATCTTGCGCTCGGCGTAGGCTTATTCCTGCTTGCCTATGAACTGATCGAACTTGCGGCAATCAGGATGGGGATCGAAAATCAGGGCAGGGGGCGTGGCACGCTGTTCGGCGTGGCGGCGTTGGCACTCGCCCTGCCGGTCTTACGGCTGCTGGTCCGCTGGCTGGATTTCATGCCCGATCCGCCGAAGGGTTCGGACTAGCCGTTCCTAGCCGCGCGCGC
>CADCWB010000229.1 GCA_902806295.1 uncultured Sphingomonas sp.
CGCTCACGGCGATCCGCTGACCTTTTTCATTTTTGGTGATGCTCACCAGGCCGATCCACGTTCCCAACCCGGACAGTTTGAGAATTGGACTGCACTCTGCGCTGGAGCTCAGGACGCCTGAGTGTCGAGCGGGGGTCATTCAATCCCACGTTGGTATTCCGTGCTCGCCGATCTGCTTTAGACCTTGTTCTTGTGCTGGTTGACCCGGGGCGTCCGCTTACGGGCGTGGGCGTAGCTGGCCGCAACGTCTGTATTGGGCGCATACCTGCCGCTACGGCTCGTTTGAACCGATGTCCGTTTCGGCTGATCGCCGCCCGAAAGCGGCCGTTCCGCTTTCCACCAAGAGCAAGCGTTCAGATAAGCCCCCCTGAGCGTCGGCAAGTGGCCGGACGCGGAACGTCCGAAAGCCGCATCTGAACGGCATTAGCCGACATGAACACAGCAGGTTTTCGCTGATCAGCTCGTTAGTTCAGCGCCTCTCAAGGCGTTGTCGATCACCTCTTGCACCCTGCTCGCGCGGCTCGGCGAGTCGAGCCGGCCGGTCTCGCTCGGGCGTGGTCCGATGCATGATCTCCACCAGCTCAGAAATGAGCAACCCGTAATCGCTCGGCCAGGCAGACGAGGCTTGGGACCAGGGATCAGTTCCAGTTCGTTGTTAGCTACGACCTGCCATTGCTCGACTCTCCCTGAGCGCCGAAGCGGAGGCCGATCCAAAGCGTTCGCGGGGTCGCTCGTTCGACTGTGCCGTCATCGGCGATGGCCGCTACTACGCGCTTGTTGAACAGGTTCTCCGCTCTCGCAATCAGCCGCAGGTTGCTTGCGAGCGGCCAGGCACCGAAAACATCGACTGTGAAGGCGGACGGAAGTCGCTGGCGATTGAGGTCGTCCTCATATTGCCTACCGGCATAGCGCAATTGGAGGGCCGCGGAGCGGCCGTCGCGCTCCCATCGTGTGCTCCCTGACGCCAATAATGCCGGGGTTTGAGCCGGGCGAAAACCATCGAGCGGCGCCGCGAATCCGCTTGCCCGCACCTTGGCGTCGGTGAAGCTAAGGGTACCGTCGATCGCCCAGGAGCCGCGCCGCCACTCGGCGGCGGTTTCGAAACCTCGGACACGAATGGCATCGAGATTGCGGCGCTGGCGGTAGGCTCCCCCCGCCGGGACAAAGCCGACGCCTGGAAACACGCCCGGTCCTGCTCCAAGCGTCACGTTGGCTACCGGCTCGCGCAGCCGGTTGGCGAAGGCGGTCACCGACAAGGTCAGCGGTTCGTGCTTCCACTGAACGCCCGCCTCCATGCCGCGAAGGCGCTCCGGATCGAGCTCGGGGTTGGCGGCGGTGGCGTCACTTCCTGCTCGGAAAGGCCGGAACAGTTCGTTGAGCGTCGGCAGACGCCAGCCCAAATAGGCTGCGGATCTTAGGCGTAAGCCGTCGGCGAGCTCAAAACCGGCTGCCAGGCGTCCGGTCGGAAGCCAGCCCGAGCGGCTCCGAAGATGCTGGTCAGCCGTGAGTTGGCCTGTCGCGAGAAGCCGCTCCCTGAGTTCGCCGTCGTAAAGCCGCCAGTAATCGACGCGACCCGCACCACTAAGCGTGAGTGGTCCCTCGCTCCAGGTCGCCTCCGTGAAGACCCCCGTGTGTCGGGCGGCACCGCCAGACCGGCGATCCCGCGTGGCCCCGCCGGCGACGTAGCTCGCTAGCTCGTCAGACTGGCCGCGCATGTGGCGCCCATCCGCGCCGATGCGTAGCTCTACACTCTGCCCAACCGGCGGGCGAAGTTCCGCGCTCCAGCCGAGTGCTCGGCCGGGTACATGATATTGCAGCGATACGCGGCGAACCTCCTGCCGCTGGTCCTCCGTTGCGGCGAAGCTGCTCCGGAAACGTCGCCGCTGCCCGTAGCCTAGCACGGACCAGGCCCAGTGGCCGCTACCGACCAGCCGAATGGAGGCGTCCGCCCCGCCTGTTCGATTGCCAGTGAATGCGAGTCCACGCTCGCGCCTGTCGAAGAAGCCCAACACGCTTGCCTCCAGCCGTGTTTCGGGCGCTATGTGGGCTGCCCAGCGCAGCCTCCCGCCCCCACTGACATAAGGCGCTCGCCTGTCGGCGGGTCCTCGCGTGTCACGGGTCACGGGCACGAAGCCCGACCCTCGAGTGCCATGAGCGGACAGGACCAGCACACCGCCGCCGACCTCTGCTCCGCTATATAAGCGGCCGTCGAATGAACCGCGACTGCCGCCGTCAAGCGCTGCATCGACTTGAGGTTCGCTTCTGCTCGTAAGCGTGATCGCGCCCGCAAGCGCTCCCGGTCCGTACGCAACGCTGCCGCCACCACGAGTAATGCGCACCTCGGCGAACGACCCCGAATCATAGGCGGGCCAGTTCACCCACCCGCCGAACGGATCGCTTTGCGGCACGCCATCGAGGATCAGCAGGGCGCGGCTCGCCGCATTGCCACCGAGCCCACGCAAGGTCACCCCCTGGCTTGTCGGATGCGCGCTGCGGGCATCCGAACGGCGGAACAGCTGCACTCCGGCTGTGCTCTTCAGAATTTGGTCCAGTTCGGTCGACGCCCCGTTCTGCAGCGCGTCAGGGCCGAGCACCGTTACGTTCAGCAACTGCTCGGCCCGTGGTGCCGGCAGCGCAGTTGCGGTGATGACGATTTCCTGCGGCATCTCCGCGGAAGGCAGCGCTTGAAGCACGGCTCAGTGGAGATCGTTCGGCGTTGCGGCGCTTGTCGTCATGAACCCCAGCACAGCAGCCTCTTGGCCCCTATCTCGCCCTCGAGCCTTACACTGTTCGGCTATCTTCAGCTGCATCCTTCCAACTCCTGCTTCTTGGCTGTCGTTGCCCTAGGCCACGACGGAACACGCAGGAAGCTTGAACGTCCGAATTGGGCGCCACTCGGCAGCTCGAGATGAGCCGGCTGTCGCAGCCCAGGCTAGGGCGATGCAGTATTGGCCGCTGGCAGAGCGTCCGCTTAGAGGCGACTAGCAGGCTAAGCGGACCACCATGCAAGATTGAGCTGAGAAGCCGTCTCGTGCGAACGAGGCGGCTTGCGAGTCAGAGAATCCGGGTCAGTTTCTGCGCATTGGCCTTGCGGTCTGCCAGCAAGAGCTTGGCAGGGCCCGTCCGAGCCGTCATCGTGCGGACATGCGTACCGTCCTCTTGCCTTTGGCTGCCCTGACCCTCACCGCTGCTGGGCCGATCGATCCCGCGCGGATCAAGGCCGATGTTCGCACCCTGTCCTCTGATGCCTTCGCCGGACGAGGACCGGGCGAGAAAGGGGAAGCGGTCACCATCTCC
>CADCWB010000230.1 GCA_902806295.1 uncultured Sphingomonas sp.
ATCGATGTCGAACTCGACATCTTCGACGATCATGCCACCGGCTTCGATGCCGACGTATGGCGAACCGTCGCGGGCGACGGCCGGCGTTGCGATTGCAGTCGCCGCGGCGGCTGCGAGGAGGTATTTGCGCATGGTTTCCCCTTTGCGTTGAATTGAAGAGCGCACGCGGCTTCTAGAACAGGTGCCAATGAGCAGTCCAGACGAGTGGAGGCCGCCACCTGCCCAAATCGTTGCGCGGGAGACACAGTTTGCGGGGGGTGAGCGCAAAATCGTCGCAGCCCTGCCGAAGGCCGGGCCACTCGCATGCCGTGACACTCGGTGCTAAACCCGCTGCCGTGGAGGAAACGGCAGGCGTGCAGGCGGACCAGTTGGACGATCACCTAGTGGGATCAATCGGGTACAGCCCGACCGCCAGCGTGATCAGCAATCCTCGCAAGCAAGACAATCCGATCGAGGTCGTCAATCAGGCTTTTTGCGGGCTGACCGGTTATTCGGAGAGCGAAATCCTTGGCCGCAATTGCCGTTTTCTGGCGGGTGAAGCGACTGAGCCTTGGCTAACCGAGCGCATCCGGGACGGCGTCCGCACCCGTCAGCCTGTGTTGGTCGACATCCTCAACTACAAGCGGGACGGAACGCCGTTCCGCAACGCCGTTCTGGTCACGCCGTTGTTCGCTGACGATGGCAATCTGCGGTGGTTTCTTGGCAGCCAGGTAGAGTTGGCGCATGAGTCCACGGCGGTGTTCACCGGTCGGCGGGAGCGGGCGGTCATCGCGGTCAAGGCGCTGCCCCCGCGCCAGCGCCAGGTGCTGGAGTTGATCGCGCGCGGGCTGCTCAACAAGCAGATCGCGTGGCAGCTTGGGATCAGCGAAAAGACGGTCAAAATGCACCGGGCGCTGCTAATGGAACGGCTCGGCGTGCCGACCTCGGCCGACCTGATCCGCCTTGCGGTCGAGGCGGGTCTCTAGAAGGCGGCTTGGTGCTTCCCTTCGCCGCCAGCCTCGCCTGGGCGGCGGCGCTGTCCCCGGTTACAGGCCCGACTTGGTTGCAAGGGCCTCGTCCACTAGTTGGGCGAGGCGCTGCGCATCGGGAAAACCCTCTTCGACCCATCGCCGCTCGATTGCCTTCAACGTCCGGGCGATTGCCGGTCCCGGCGTCAGGCCGCGCCGGATCAGCTCACCGCCGCTGATCGGCAGGCGCGCGGGAGACCAGGGAGCGATTTGGTTTGCCTCGGCCGCTTGGCCTGCCAGCAATAGCCGGTCGATCGCCGCTTCCTGCCCTACCCAATAGGCTAGCGCACGAGGGTTGCCGTCGAGGTCGCCATCGGCTGCCAGAGCCAGCCGCTTGCGGGCTTTGTTCGACAGCTTGAGGCGCGCGGCGATCTTCTCGGCCAGCAGCGGCTCCGGTGCGAGCAGTGCGGAAAGACGGCGCAGTGCGTCTCCTTCGATCGCCGAACTCCGCTCAGCCGCAATCAGCCGGTCCAGCCGAGCCACCCCAGTCGCGTCGATCTCCGGCAGCACGGCCGCGAGAATTCGATACTCAATCATCAGCCGAACGGTCGGCAGCGGGTTGGGCAGGGCGAGCAACTTGAGCAACTCGTCGGCAATGCGTTCGCGCGACAAGGCCATCAGGTCATTGGCCCGCTCGACGCAGGCGGCGAGGCCGGGCCCGTCCGGAGCGCCCCGGCCGAACCGGGCGTGAAAGCGGAAGAAGCGGAGGATGCGGAGATGATCTTCCGCAATCCGCTGCAGGGGTTCGCCGATGAAGCGGACCTGCCCGGCACGAAGATCGTCCAGGCCCCCAAACCAGTCCTCCAACCGCCCTGCCTCGGGGTCCCAGTAGAGCGCGTTCATGGTGAAATCGCGCCGCTCGGCGTCCGCTTTCCAGTCGTCGGTGAACGCGACGGTTGCGCGGCGTCCGTCGGTGCTGACGTCGGCGCGCAGGGTGGTGATCTCGACCGGATGACCGTCCAGCACGGCTGTCACCGTGCCGTGCTCGATGCCGGTCGGCACCGTGCGAATGCTGGCCGCGCCGCACCGCCGCATCACCTCATAGGGCGACAGCTGGGTCGCGAGGTCGATGTCCTGAACAATCAGCCCAAGCAGGCTGTCGCGAACCGCGCCGCCGACGAAGCGGCTGCTTCCTGGCCCGAGTGCACCAAGCAACTGGGCGATGCCCGGCCGCTCCGAGAGGGCATCCAGCCGGGTCAGCTCCACCTCAATCTCCGGGTAAGGTTGACCAGCATGGCCGCGGTCGCGCCCCAGATGCGGCGGTGTTGCCAATCGATCTGATAATAGGTTCGCATTCGGCCCTGGTACTCGGTCTCGACCCCACGCTGATTGGCAGGATCGAGCACGAATGCGAGCGGTGCCTCGAACCAATCGGCTACTTCGTCCTCGTGCGGCACGAGCGGCAAGTCCGGCGGCACGTCGCCAAGCACGGGCGTCACCTCGTAGCCGGTGATCGTACGGTAAGCATCGGCCGTGCCCCATAGCCGCACGTCGCTGGGGTCGAGGCCAAGCTCCTCCTTGGCCTCACGCAACGCGGCGGCGGCAACATCCGCATCCTCAGGGTCGACCCGGCCACCGGGAAAGGCGACTTGGCCTGCATGGGTGCGCAGATGCTCGCGGCGGACGGTGAGCAGCAGGCCGGGATCGGGTCGCCGGGTGATCGCCACCAACACTGCTGCGGCACGGGGCTCGGCCGGTCCTCCCTCAAGCAGATCGCCAGGCAGGAGGTTGCCCGGCGCGGGCTGATCAAGCGCGGCGCGCAGCCGCTCGGAAAGGGTCACGCGGACTCCAGAGGAAAGAAGGCGCCATCGCTCCATACTCCCGAACCGGCAGGGTCGTCGGCCAGCGCCAACTCGGCGAGTTCATAATAGACCGGCCGGGCGAGGCTCGCTTCCAACCCGCCGCGAACGGTGAGCAGCGGAACGCCTTCGCCCGAGATGCGCAAGGGATTGGCCGGACTCAGGATCACCGGGTCGCCGCTGTTGAGCTCGAAGGCGATCCGTCGGTGCTCGGCCTGGCCTTCGCTGGTCATCGCGATGGCGACGAAGGCGGCGAGGTCGACGTCGATGGCCAGCTTCTCCACCGGGGTCACCAGCACATGGCTGCCGTCCGGTTCCCGGCGCAGGATGGTGGAGAACAGGCGCACCATGGCGGCTCGCCGGATCGGCTTTCCCTGGTGGTACCAAACCCCGTCGCGGGCGATGCGCATCTCCGAGTGCCCGCAATGCGACGGGTTCCACTGCTCCACTGGAGGCAGACGCCGCTCCGCGAGTGCCTGGGCGATCTCCGCCAGGCTTTGGCCGGCTACGGCGAGGGGCGGACGGCTTTCGGGCATGAGGCTCCTCTGTCATTGCACCCGGCCCATGTGCAAGGCAGGAGTTTGCCATGACACAACGCATCGCGATCGTGACCGGGGCAGGGAAGCGGGTCGGCCGAAGCATCGCCGACGCGCTGCTCGCTGACGGGTGGGCGGTGGTCGCCCACGTTCATCAGGGTGGCGACCAAGCGCCCGAAGGGGCGATCAAGGTGGTCGCGGATCTGGCGGAGCCGGGTTGCGCGGAAACCATTTTAGGTGCCTGTCCGGAGGCGCCGCACCTGCTAGTCAACAATGCCGCCCGCTTTGTGCCCGACGAGTTGGTGGCGTTCTCGCCGTCCGAGTTTGCCGTCCACATGGCCGTGAACGTGCAGGCGCCCGCCTTGCTGACCAGTGCCTTTGCCGCCGCCGCGAAGGATAGCGTGGTGGATCGGCTGATCGTCAACATCCTCGATGCGAAGCTGGCGGCGCCCAACCCGGATTTTCTGAGTTATACCCTGTCCAAAGCCGCACTCGCAAATTTGACGGAATTGTCGGCCCGGGCGCTGGCGGAACGCGGCATCCGCGTGAACGGCATAGCTCCTGCGCTGATGCTGCCAAGCGGCGAGCAGACCGCAGAGAACTTCGCCCGCGCCCATGCACTGAACCCGTTAGGGCGGGGTGTCACTCCGGCGGCGGTGATCACGGCGCTGCGATTCCTGCTGGACTCGACCACCGTGACGGGCGAGGTGCTGACTCTGGACGGCGGGCAACGCTTCATGGCGCTGCCGCGCGATGTCCAATTCCTCGATCTTTGACCACCATGTTGGCGCAGCAGGAGCAGCCTTGACCGACATCGCCCCGTTCACCCCGCGGCTCGAGGGAATCGTGCCCGACTCGCTGGCCCCGCGGTCCCTCCGGATCCATCTCGATTCGCTGGAAGTGGTGACCGACATCGGCTTTCACGAATTCGAAGTCGGCAATCCGCAACGGCTGCTGATCAGCGTCGATGTCTGGCTGCAGGACACCGCCCCTCCAGCCGACGATGATTCCTCCTATGCCTGGAATTACGACCATCTGCGCCAGGAGATCGGGCGGATTGCAGCCGCCTGCCGTTACAATCTGCA
>CADCWB010000231.1 GCA_902806295.1 uncultured Sphingomonas sp.
CCCGCAGGTTTTCCGCTTTTTCCTCCGAATAGATGACGAAATGCGGCGTGCTCGCTTCGCGCCAGGCGGCGTTCGCGGCCGTGGGCAGCAGCAGGGCCAGGATCAGAGCCAGAACAACGCGCATCGCCCATCCCAGTCTCGCGTGTGGATGCCAGATTACGGCATCCACACGCCGTCCGTCAAACGCCCGCCTCGACTAAGCCAACGTAATTCAATCGGATTTGGACGAGGTTGCACCTGCTTTGGGCCACCCTCGAGGTGAGCCTTCCGCTCGGAGAGCTGCCGAACTCACTCGACCCGCTTTGCTTCCAAGCCCTTCGCCTTCAGCATCGACTGCACAGAGCCGCGGCCCGCCAGATGTCCTGCGCCGACCGCCACGAATACGGTGCCGGGCTGGTCCATCCGCTTGTCGATCCACTCGGCCCAGGTCGCGTTGCGATCGGTCAGCAGCATTTTGTAGAATTCGGGCATCTGCTCGGCGCTCTGATTGAGCAGCTTGCCCAGCCCTTCCGCGTCACCCTTGTTCCAGTGGCCGACCATCGCCGTCAGCAGCGGCTTGAATTCGTTCATCTGATCCAGCGTCTGGCCGAGCTGCTTGACCTGCAGCGGCTCCGGCACCTTGTCGAACAGGCTGAACTGCCACTCAGCGCCCTCCAGCTCGCCCACCTTCTTGCCGGCCGCACGCGCGCTCTTCAGGATCTGCTTGTCGGCCCCGAACTCCGGGTTCAGCCCCGCCTTCATCGCCGCCATCGCGCCGATCGTCATGTTGAGCATCCAGGGCTCCATCGGCGATGCAAGCACGGCTGCCGCGGGCAGGCCGAGTTCCGGGCTTACCTTCTCGAACTTCACCTTGACGGCCGGCGTCAGCTTGGAGCCGAGCGTCTTGCCGGTCGGATCCATGCCGTGCTTCATCATCATCGGCTGCAACTCGGCCGGATTGTCCGGCAGGATCGCCTCCAGATAGACCTCGCCGCTCTTGTCGAAGGCGGTCTTGACCTCGTCGTTGAACCAGTCGCTCTTGCCATCGAGCCCGTGGACGGTGCCGAACAGGTAGACGGTCGTGTCCTTGTCCTTGACCACCCACAAAGCCGGATCCACATCGGGGAGGGCAGGGGCCGGGGCGGCAAGCGCCGGCAGCGTCAGAACCGCAAGGATCGCGGCAAGTCTCTTCAATCCGGACATCGTCATTCTCCCTAAGTTGGATCGTACTGCTCTAAATGGGTTAAGCGGAAGCTTCTGAGTGGGCGAGATCGCCTTCCTCCAGTTTCCAGGCGAGAAAGGCCGTGGGCAGCAGGCTGGAGTAAAGGAAGACTCCCCAGAATATCGCGTTGAAGGCGTCGTACCCGCGAGGCGTCCACCAACCGAAGTCGCTGGCCAGGGCCGCATAGAGGACGGCCAGGCAGGTCAGCCCTGTGAAGCTGGCATAGGCCGCGCTGATCGCGCGATGCCGCAGGTGAAGCTCGTACTCGTCCAGCCGCTTGGCCTCGTCGCCGACGATCCGCTGCAGCCGGGAGCCGAGCACGGGCGCGGCGGTGATCAATGCGAGCGTGATCAGCGCTAGGCCAACCGCCTCGTACAGGAACAATGCGCCGCGCCCGTCCGGTGCCAAGGTCATCGTCAGGCACCCAGCTGGGTAGGCGGCAAGCGATACGGCAGTCAGGACGCGGAGCGTCGTGACGGACGGACCGACGCCGGCGTGGGAAGCGGCTGATCGAAAGAAGAGCATGGTCAAATCCTTGTCACGTGCGCCGAGGAAATCTGGGCTTCAGCTTGCGCCATATTCGCCATCATCGAAAATCTCCTCGATCCGCATGTCGAACAGGCGGGCGAGCTTGAAGGCGAGGGGGAGCGACGGATCGTACTTGCCCGTCTCGATCGCGTTTACCGCCTGGCGCGACACGCCGAGCCGGCCGCCAAGCTCCGCCTGGCTCCAGTCGCGTTCCGCGCGCAGCACTTTCAATCGATTTCGCAAATCATCCCCGGCCGTCATTCCCCGCCAGCCTTGTCACTGTCGCACGACACTATGTCAAGCGACCCTGACTAGATGCCGCTGACTCGGATCGTTGTCAAGCACGCCTTACAAATTGTCAGGGGAAGCGGACCGGCGCTACTGCACCCGCGTCGCGCGCACGCCTTTGCCGGCCAGCATCGTCTGCACCGAATCCTTGCCGGCCAGATGCCCGGCGCCAACCGCCACCAGCACCGTGCCGGGCTGGTCCAGCCGCCGCTTCACCCACTCCGCCCAGGCCGCGTTGCGCCGGGTCATCAGCACCTGGCGAAGCTCGGGCGAGAAGCTGGTCTCAGCATCAAAAGTCTCGGCGATCGCATCCGTATCGCCCGCCGCCCACGCCTTCACCATCGCGTCGAATTCGGCCCGCCCGTCGGCCGCGCTCTCGATCACGCCGACCAGGAAAGCGCGCTGCGCTTCTTCCGAAAGCCCGTCGAAGTAGCGCATCTGGATGTCGAGCGTCTCCAGCCCGCTCACCGGCTTGCCCGCCGCCTGGTAGCCCGCCTCCAGCTTGCGCTCGACGCCCTGCTCGGGCTTGAGGCCGAGCTGCTGGAACGAGACGGACAGCAGGCTGAGCGCCGCCGCCCAGGTCTCCAGCCGGTCCAGCGTCGCCGCGGGCAGGCCCGTCTGCTTGATCATCGCCGCCAGCGCCGCGCGCTTCTCCGCCGACACCCGCTCGGCGAGCGGCGGCAGTCCGGGCGAAAAGGCGACCTTTGCCATTGCCTGGCCGGCGACGGCGGGATCGTCGCCCAGCACCGCTTCCGTGACCAGCGCCTCCGACGCCGACATCGCCTGCCGGAATGCGGGCGTCTGCCACTCAAGGCCCTCGGGCAACATGTGGATCGTGCCGAACAGGTAGATGGTCGTGTCCGCGTCCGCGACCTTCCACAGCGCCGGCCGCGGTCCGCCGGCGGGCTGGACCGGCTGCGGCGCCGTCGTGCAGGCGCTCGCCACGAGCCCAAGGCCCGGCGCCAGCCACCGCTTCAACCGCTGCCACATCGTCCCACACTCCGCATGCGTGCCGGGAGCACGCCTTGACTTGGCTTCCGCGCTTCCGCCAAAGCGGGCGCCGTTCCAGCCTCCCCGGAAAGCCGCAACTTGGGCGCGACACCCTTAAGTTTCCAGAAACTCATCCTCACGCTCCACGATTATTGGAGCGATCAGGGCTGCGTCATCCTCCAGCCCTATGACATGGAGATGGGGGCGGGGACCTTCCATACCGCGACCACCTTGCGCGCGCTCGGCCCCGATCCGTGGAACGCCGCCTTCGTCCAGCCCTGCCGCCGCCCGACCGACGGCCGCTACGGCGAGAACCCGAACCGGCTCGGCCATTATTACCAATACCAGGTGATCCTGAAGCCAAGCCCGCCCGACCTCCAGCAGCTCTATCTCGGCAGCCTCGCCGCGATCGGCATCGATTTCACCGCCCACGACATCCGCTTCGTCGAGGACGATTGGGAGAGCCCGACGCTCGGCGC
>CADCWB010000232.1 GCA_902806295.1 uncultured Sphingomonas sp.
GTTGCAGCCTCCTTGCTCGTGACCAACCGGGTGCTTCGGCAAGAGGTTGCACTAACTCGCATGAACGAGCCGCATCGAAGCTCCTGATGCCCGTGCCGCTTAGAAGACCGCGAATGTCCGCTTTCCACCCAAAGCAGACATTCGCTTGATCCTTGAACAATAGGATTTCGCCTGCTCCAAGCCTTGGTGCGGCTCGCCGTGGGGCTCTTTCTCATCGCGATACCGTACGAAGGTAAAATGCGTCACGACCGTGACCATTGGGACCATTCGCCACGCTCACGCCTCCGCCACGATCCGCGCCCACTCTTCCTCGCCGATCACCCGCACCCCAAGCTCCTCCGCCTTCTTCAGCTTTGAGCCGGCACCTGGTCCCGCAACAACCAAGTCGGTCTTAGCGCTGACCGAGCCGGCCGCACGGGCGCCGAGCCGTTCGGCTTGAGCCTTGGCTTCGTCTCGGCTCATGGTCTGCAAGGAGCCCGTGAACACGACGGCCTTGCCCGTCCATTCGGTGTTTCGCGCTTGGCTGACGTAGGCGGCGGGGCGTGCAAGGGTGAGCAGGTCAGCCACCTGCTCTCGATTATGCGGTTCGTGGAAGAAGTCGTGGACGGCCTCAGCGACCACCGGGCCAACGCCTTCGACGCTCGATAGCTCGGCGATACCCTGCTCGCCAGCGGCAGCGGCTTGCAGCGCTTCTACGGTGCCGAAGCACTTCAGCAGGTCCTTGGCGGTGACGATGCCAACGTGGCGGATGCCGAGTCCGAACAGCAGCCGGGCCGGGTCGAAGCCCTTCTTCGTCTCGACCGCGGCGAGAAGGTTGTCGACGCTCTTCTCCTTCCAACCCTCGCGGCCGAGCAGCTCGGCGCGGTGCTCGGCCAAGCGGAAGATATCTGCCGGGCCGTGGAGCCAGCCCAGGGCAACAAACTCCTCGATCGTCTTTTCACCCAGGCCATCAATGTCCATGGCGCCGCGACTGACGAAATGCTTCAAGCGTTCGATCCGCTGGGCCGGGCAGATCAGCCCGCCGGTGCAGCGAACGTCGACCTCGCCTTCCTCGGCCACCGCTTCCGATCCGCACTGCGGACAATGGCCCGGAAAGGCGTAGGGCTCGCGCGGCTCGTCCCGCGTGAGGTTCTCGACCACCTGTGGGATCACGTCGCCGGCGCGCTGGATGCGGACCCGGTCGCCTTCGCGCAAGCCGAGCCGCGCGATCTCGTCACGATTGTGCAGCGTCACGTTGGACACGATCACGCCGCCGACGCCGACCGGCGTGAGTCGGCCGACCGGGGTCAGCTTGCCGGTACGCCCGACCTGGATCTCAATCCGCTCCAGCGTGGTCTCGGCCCGCTCGGCCGGAAACTTGTGCGCCAAGGCCCAGCGGGGTGCCCGCGCAACGAAACCCAGCCGCTCCTGCCAGTCCAGTCGGTCGACCTTGTACACCACGCCATCGATGTCGAACGGCAGGTCGGCGCGCGCATGTTCGATCGCGGCATAATGAGCAAGCGCTTCGTCCACGCCCTCGCAGCGGCGGAACAGGTCGGAGATCGGGAAGCCCAAGCTCCGCAGGCGGTCGACCGCCGCGCCCTGCGTGCTCGCGAGCGGCTCAGACAGCTCACCCCAGCCATGGGCGAGGAACCGCAGCGGGCGGGCGGCGGTGATCGCCGGGTCCTTCTGCCGCAGTGATCCGGCGGCGGCGTTGCGCGGATTGGCGAACACCTTGCCGCCGCTCTCCTCCTGCCGAACATTGAGCGCCGCGAAGTCCGCCTTGGACATGTAGACTTCGCCGCGCACCTCCAGCACCGCCGGCGCACCGGTGAGCTGTTGCGCAATGCCGCCGATGGTGCGGGCATTCGGCGTCACATCTTCCCCGATCGTGCCGTCGCCCCGGGTCGCCGCCAGCACAAGGCCCCCACCCTCTAACCGCAGCGAGCAGGACAGCCCGTCGATCTTGGGCTCCGCGGTCAGCGCGACCGGCTCCTCCTCGGGAAGGTTGAGGAAGCGCCGGACGCGAGCGACGAACTCACGCACCTCGTCTTTGGAGAAGGCGTTCTCAAGGCTGAGCATGGGCTTGGCGTGGGCCACCTTGGCGAGCGCAGTCGTCGGGGCGGCGCCGACCACCGCCGATGGCGAGTCCTGGCGGACGAGGTGTGGGTAGCGCGCCTCCAGCTCGGCATTCTCTCGGACCAGTGCATCGTACTCGGCGTCGCTGATCTCCGGCTCATCCCGGTCGTGGTACAGCCGGTTATGGCGAGCGATCTCCCGCGCCAGCCGCATCAGGCGGTTGGCGGCTTCGGCCTCGCTCATTCGGCCGCGCTCAGCAGCGCCGCGAGCTTGATCACGCTGTTCATGTTGCGCGCCGTTCCCAGTTTCACCGCGGGTAACTTCAGCCGGGTCGAACCGATCCCGTCGCCATATGAGATGTAGATCGCGCGATGGCCAAGGGCGAGGCGTTCACCGTTCAGGTCCCTCGCTTCGGCCAACATCGCGGAGGTCGGCGGCTTGTCGATCACATGAGCCATCACCCGGCTGGGCTTGTCATCCGTGAACGGATTGCCCGCTGCCAACTCAGCCATGTCCGCCGCGGAGCGGACGAACACCGCCACGGGTTTCTTGAAGAAGCCTTCGACTGCCTGAGCGATCCGCTCGCGCACTGCCGCCTCGGCGAGGTCGCTGGTGAACAGCAAGTTGCCGCTTGCGATGAAGGTCTGGACCGAGATGAAGCCGCACTCTTCACCCATGCGCTTGAGTTCCGACATCGGCAGCTTGCCGGTGCCCGAGACGTTCACCGCCCGCAGCAGCGCGACATAGGCCGTCACCCGAAGAGTTCGTCCAGGAAATGCACCAGCGATGTCCAGCTACGGTGCGCGGCTGCTTCGTTGTAGTCGACCCCCGCGATCCCCATCGCCCCCGCTCTCGGATTGGTGAACCCGTGCCCGACATGGCCGTAAGCATGGATCTGCCAGTCCGCGCCGCCCGCCGTCAGCTCATTGCCTAACGCGACGACCGCTTCGGGCGAAACCATCGGATCGTCCCAGCCATGGTAGGCAGCTACTTTGGCCTTGATCGGTTGCGGCGGAAGGCCGGGCGGATCGAACAGGCCATGAAAGCTTGCCACTCCGCTCAGGTCCGCACCGGAGCGCGCAATATCTAGCACGCACTGACCGCCGAAGCAGTAGCCCACAGCCGCGATGCGGACCGGGTCCACGCCTTCCTGCACTTGGGTCCTCGCGAAGATGGCCAGCAGCCGGTCGCGCAACGCAGCTCGATCTGCGCGCAGCCGGCCCATGGCCGCGAAGGCTTCGTCCTTGTTGACCCCCAGCTTGAACCTACGGCCAAACAGGTCGGCTACCAGGCAGGTATAGCCGAGATCGCTCAGGCGCCGGGCAAAGCCGAGTTCCAGTTCCTGCACTCCCATCACCGTCGGGACGATGATCACCGTGCCGCGGGCGGAGCTTCCCCCTGGCACGAGCACGTGGCTCAACGTCTCGCCGCCAAACTCCTGGGTCACTTGCCGTTCGCTCATGTCGCCTCCTTGCCTCGGTCAACTGCGGGGAGCGCAGCGACGAAGCAATCCATTTTCTTGGCGCCGCGGCGAAGGCACTAGATTGGGTCGCTGCGCCCGCAATCAGGAGGCTAAGCCGCCTCCAACAACCGTGCCGCCTGGGCCCGCGCCTCGTCTGTAACCGCCGCGCCCGACAGCATGCGGGCGATCTCTTCGCGGCGTTCGGCGGCGCTGAGTAGTCGAACCGTGGTGCGGGTGCCGGCTTGGGTATGGCTCTTTTCGATGCGGTAATGGTGCGCGGCCCGGGCAGCCACCTGCGGCGAGTGGGTCACGACCAGCAGCTGGCTTTGCTGCGACAAGCGGGACAGCCGCTCACCGATTGCGCTCGCCACGGCTCCGCCGACGCCGCGGTCGATCTCGTCGAAGATCATGGTCGAGGCTCCGCCCGCCTCGGCCAGCGCAACCTTGAGCGCCAAGATAAAGCGGCTGAGTTCCCCGCCCGATGCGATCTTGGTCAGCGCGCCGAAGGGTGCGCCGGGATTGGTCGAGACGGTGAACTCGACGCGGTCCACTCCAGAGGGTCCGGCCGCTGCGTCAACTAGCGCGGTGCGGAAGCCGGCGGCGTCAAGCTTAAGCGGCGCCAGCTCGTTCGCGACGGCATGGTCCAGGCGCTCGGCCGCAGCCTGCCGGTCGCGGCGCAAACTCGCCGCGGCCTCGTCGTAGTGGGCCCGAGCGCCGGCGAGCTCACGCTCCAACTGGGCGATGCGCTCACCGCCGGCTTCGATCAGCGCCAGCCGCTCGGTCATCTGCTGACCTAGCGCGGCGAGGGCGTCGGGCTCGACCCGGTGCTTGCGGGCGAGTGCGCGAATGTCGAACAAGCGGCTCTCGACCACTTCCAGCCGCTGCGGATCGAACGCCATCGCCTCGGCTGCCCGGGCGATCCAATCTTCCGCCTCGGCCGTCTCAATCACAGCCCGATCAAGACTGGCGAGCGCCTCGGCCAAAAGCGGGTGGTCGGCCGCGCCGCGCTCGATCCGGCGGGCCGCGGCGCGGAGCTGGGCCAGCGCCCCGTCCGAACCGCCAAGCAGCTCGTCCAGCCCCTGCAGCGCTTCACCCGCCTTTTCGCCGGCCTGCATGACGGCGCGTTGCTCGGCGAGCGATGTCTCTTCGCCCGCCTCGGGTGCCAGTCGGGCGATCTCGTCCGACGCATGGGTGAGATAGTCGCGGTCACGTTCCGCATCCGCCGCGGCGCCGCGGGCCTGCTCCAGCGCTTCGCTCAGGCGCGCCACCTCCGACCAGGCAGCCGCAACCGGACTCGTGTCCAGCTTGCCGAAGGCGTCGAGCAGATCGCGGTGGCCTTTGGAATTGAGTAAGCCGCGATCGTCGTGCTGGCCATGGATCTCGACCAGCGTTCCGCCGAGCTCGCGCAGCGTCCCGGCTGGCGCCGGCGCCCCGCCGACGAACGCGCGGCTCCCGCCATCGGCCTTCAGTTGCCGGCGCAGCAGCAGCGGCTCGCCAGGTTCATGTTCGACGCCGGCCTCGTCTAGCAGAATAATCGCCCGGTGATCGGCCGGTATCTCGAACGAAGCCGTCACCGCCGCCGCATCCTGGCCGGAGCGGACCAGGCCACTGTCGGCGCGCGCACCCAGCGCCAACCCCAGTGCATCCAACAGGATCGATTTGCCCGCACCGGTCTCACCGGTCAGCACGCCCAGCCCGGGCCCGAATTCAAGTTCCAGCCGGTCGATCAGTACCACGTCGCGGATGACGAGTTGCCTCAGCATCGCGCGCGAATGCGGTCCTCAGCTCTGGGTGGCTAAGGCCGCGGTTTGCTGCGGCGCGTTGCGTTGCAGCAGGTCATAGGCCCGCTTGTACCAGTCGGTGCCGGGATAGTTGCGACCCAGCACGGCCGCTGTCTTCTGCGCTTCGACAGGAATGCCGAGCGCCAGATAGCTTTCGGTCAGCCGCATCAATGCCTCGGGCGTGTGGCTGGTGGTCTGATACTTGTCGACGACCACCCGGAAACGCGCGACCGAGGCCAGCCAGTTGCCCGAACGCTGGTAGAAGCGACCGACTTCCATCTCCTTGCCGGCAAGGTGATCGTTGATAAGGTCCAGCTTCAGCCGTGCGTCCGCGGAGTAGCGGCTTTCGGGATAGCGGCGGATCATCTCGTTGAAAGCGTCGGACGCCTGCTGGGTTAACTTCTGATCACGGGTGACGTCGGCGATCTGATTGTAATAGCTCATCGCAATCAGATAATTGGCGTAAGCCGCGTCCTTGTTGCCCGGGTGGATGGTCAGGAAGCGCTGGGCCGAGCTCACCGTGTCCGGATATTTCTTCGCCATGTAATAACTGAATGCGCTCATCAGCTGCGCCCGGCGGGCCCACACGGAATAGGGATGCTGACGCTCGACCTCGTCGAACAGCTTGGCCGCTTCCTCATAGCGCTGGTCGTCCAGCCGCTCCTTCGCGAGTCCGTAAAGCGTGTTCACGTCGCTGGCGACATAGCTGGTGTCGGTTTTGACCCGATTGCGCGAGCAGCCGGCGGCGGGAAGGATGACGGCGCAGGCGACCAGCGCCGCTGCGATACGGGAAAGCTTCATGGGGGTGCCTTCTAGCGCTGCCCGGTGGCGAGGGAAAGCGGGCTCATCGCAGGGAAAACATGAACCGCCAATGGCCGGATCAGACCGCCGCTCCGTCGGCCCGCGCCTTGCGTGCGACGACCATGTCCTCCTCGTCGCTCCGCACGAAGCTGTCGGGCTTCACGCCAAGCCAGACGAGAATTGGAGCCGAGATGTAAATGGAGGAGTAAGTGCCAATGAAGGTGCCGAGCAAGATGGCGAGCGTCAGGCCGAAGATCACGTCCGGGCCGAAGATCAGCAGCATCGCCAGCGCCAGCATGATCGACCCCGAGGTGACGATAGTCCGCGACAAGGTCTCGTTGAGCGACAGGTTCAGCAACGGGATCATTGCCATCTTGCGATACTTGCGCAGGTTCTCGCGAATGCGGTCGTAGATCACCACCGTGTCATTGAGCGAGTAACCGACCACCGCGAGAAATGCGGCAACGATGTTGAGGTCGACCTGGAACTGGGTCAAGGCGAAGAAGCCAAGGATCATCGCAACGTCGTGGAACAGGGTGGCCAGGGCGCCGATGCCGAACTGCCATTCGAACCGAAACCAGATGAACAGGGCGATCCCGACCATCGCGAGAATGATCGCCAGCAGTCCGTCGCTCGCCAATTCCTCGGATACCTTGCCGGATACAGTCTCGACCGAGTCGACCCGGCTGCCGGGGTATTGCTGGGCCAGCATGGTGCGGACCCTGCCTGCCGCGGCGTTGGCAGCGGCTTCGCCGCCCTCCGGCTTGGGCAAGCGGATCTGGTAGCTGGTCGGGCCGCCGAACTCCTGAATGCTGGCATCGCCGAGGCCCAGGCTGGCCACCCGCCCGCGCAACTGCTCCACGTCCACCGGCTGGGAAAAGGTGGTGCGAACCATCTGCCCACCGACGAAGTCCACGCCAAGGTTGAGGCCGCTCACGCCCACCAGCACCAGGCTGGCAATCGTGACGAGGATCGACAGGATCAGCGCAATATTGCGCACGCCCATGAAGTCGATGTTGGTGTTGTCGGGAACCAGCTTGAGCAGCTTCATGCCATGCGCCTCAGATATGCAGTTCGCGCGGACGGCTGCGCTTGACCCACAGCGCCACCAGCATGCGGGTGAAGTTCACGGCAGTGAACACGGAGGTGACGATCCCGATGAACAGCACCACCGCAAAGCCGCGGATCGGGCCCGAGCCGAAGTAGAACATCAGCGCCGCCGCGATCGTGTTGGTGATGTTGGCATCGAAGATGGCGGTGGACGCCTCCTTGTAGCCCGTTTCCAGCGCATCGAGGATCTTGCGCCCGCGCTTCAATTCCTCGCGGATACGCTCGTTGATGAGCACGTTGGCGTCGACCGCGGCGCCGATCGTCAGCACGAAGCCGGCGATGCCGGGCAGGGTTAGGGTCGCATTGAAGATCGCCATGATGCCCAGGATCATCAGCGCGTTTACGATCAGTGCCAGGTTGGCGTAAGCGCCGAACCGGCCATAGGTGATCAGCATGAATGCCATCACGGCCAGGATGGCGATGGCCGAAGCGATCGCGCCTTTTTCGATCGAGTCCTTGCCGAGATCGGGACCGACGGTGCGTTCCTCGATCACGTTGAGCTTTACCGGCAGCTGGCCCGACGCAAGGCTGATGGCGAGCGCGTTGGCGCTTTCCACCGTGAAGTTGCCGCTGATCTGCGCTTGGCCGCCCAGGATTGGTTCGTTGATGTTGGGCGCGGACAGGACCTTATTGTCGAGGATGATGGCGAACGGCTTGCCGACATTCTCCTGAGTAACTCGGCCGAAGCGGCGCGCTCCCGCGGAATTGAAGGTGATGGAAACGACCGGGGCGCCCGATTGGGATTCGAAGCTCTGCTTGGCGTCGACCAGTTGCTCGCCCGACACCATTACCCGCCGCTGCACGGCGATGAAGCCGGTGCCGTCCGCCATGGGCAGCGCCTGGCTGCCGGCCGGCGCACGGCCTTGCGCCAGCTGCGCGGGATCGGCGGTCTGGTCGACCAGCTTGAACTCCAGCCGAACGGTCTGGCCGATCAGGGCCTTGAGTGCTTCGGGATCTTCGACGCCGGGCACCTGCACCAAGATCCGGCGCTCGCCCTGGCCGACCACCGTCACCTCCTTAGTGCCGCCGGGATCGATCCGCCGCCGAACTACTTCGCGAGCGCTAGTCATCGCGTCGCGCAAGCTGGCTTGGATCCCCGCCTGAGTCGGAGTCAGCACCGCCCGGTTGCCGTCCAGAGTCGAAACCTCCCAGGTCCGGGTGCCGGTCAGGCCGACTGGCTGGGTCAGGGTTCGCATCCGCTCCACCGCGGCATCGAGCTGCGCGGGATCGCGAACCATGAAGCTGATCCGTCCGCCGCTAGTAGACATGTCCCCCACCGCAATCCGCGGATCACGCCGCAGCTCGACCTGGACGTTTTCCTCCATCTTTGTCAGCCGCTGCTTCTCGGCATCGGCAAGATCGGCTTCGAGCAACAGGTGGCTGCCGCCGGCAAGGTCGAGGCCCAGGTTGATGCGGGCTTGCGGCAGGAAGCTCGGGTAGCGCTCCATCGCGGACTGCGGCAGCAGGCTGGGAATGGCGAAGATGATGCCGGCCAGGATCGTCAGGCTGATCGCCCACACCTTCCAGCGCGCGAAATCAAGCATCAGTCGTTGGCCGGCTTCGCGGCCGGAGTGATCACCTGGCTGATGGTCGACTTGACGATGCGGACCTTCACGCCCTGCGCGATCTCCACCTCCGCTTCATTGTCGTCGAGCACGCGGGTGACCCGGGCTCGAATGCCGCCGGCCGTGACTATATCGTCGCCCTTCTTGACGGCGGAAATGGTCGCCTGGTGCTGCTTCAGCTTGCGCTGCTGGGGACGGATCATCAGCAGGTAGAAGATCAGGAAGATCAACACCCACGGCAGGATCCCGATCAGGAAACCTGTGGTCCCACCAGGAGCGGCACCGGCCGTGGCGGCAGTGGTCATCAGTAGTAGGCTCGACATGGGCGTTGGTGAACTTTCGGGGCTTGAGCCATGATGGTCGGGGCGACTGGATTCGAACCAGCGACCCCCACACCCCCAGTGTGATGCGCTACCAGGCTGCGCTACGCCCCGACCAGACCGGCGCATCTAGTTGCGGCAACCGAGCAAAGCAAGGCATGGGTCGGCCATGGCTCGACGACGACGCAAGGGCGGATGGGGAAGGAAGCTGCTGCTTGCGGTGGGTGCGGTGCCCGCGCTTTACCTGCTGGCGGTGCTGCTCGGTTCGCTGGTGCCGGTGAATGCCAGTTGGGAGGAACCCGAGCGCGGGACAACCGTCTACCTTCGCTCGAACGGCATTCACGTCGACATCGTCATGCCGGCCATGGCGCATGGCCTAGACTGGCGACCATATTTCCCACGCTCCGACTTTGCGACAGCGCCCGCTGCCCCGCGATGGTTCGCCTTCGGCGCTGGCGAGCGCCGGGTTTACCTGGAGACGCCGAGCTGGAAAGACTTGACGCCGCGCACCGCGTGGGCGGCGCTGACCGGCGGCGAGCGAGTCATGCATGTGAAACGCACGCTCGACCCCGGCACCGACCTGCGCGCCATCCGCCTGCGACCCGAGGAATATCGCCGCTTGTGGGCGGCAGTGCGGGCGCAGCTGGAGCTATCCCCGGCGGGACGGCCGCAGCGGATCGACCACCCCGGCTACTTCGGCGACGACGCTTTCTACCGAGCCCGCGGCAAGGCCAGCGCGCTCAACACCTGCAACACGTGGGTTGCGGACCAGCTTCGCCTGGCCGGTGTGGAGACCAGTGGCTGGAGCCCGTTCGCTCAGGGGCTGATGTGGCGTTATCGGCAGAAGGAGTGATCGTCATTGCGAGCGCAGCGAAGCAATCCAGTCCTCATCTCGCGCCGAAGAACACTGGATTGCCGCGTCGCTGCGCTCCTCGCAATGACGCTAGCTAGAGCACGTACCGGCTGAGATCGGCGTTCCGCGCGATGCTGCTGAGCTGCTGCTCGACAAACGCCGCATCCACGGTCAGCGTTTCGCCTTGGCGATCCTCGGCCTCGTAGCTGACGGTCTCGAGCAACTTCTCCAGCACCGTCTGCAAGCGCCGCGCCCCGATGTTCTCGAGCGATTGGTTCACCTCCGCCGCAATCCGGGCGAGCGCGCGGATGCCCTCGGCCGAGAACTCGACCCCGACGCCCTCAGTGGCCAGCAGCGCGCGATATTGCTCGGTCAGGCTGGCCCGTGTGTCGGACAGGATGGAGACGAAATCGTCCTCCGTCAGCGCACTCAGCTCCACTCGGATCGGCAGTCTCCCCTGCAGCTCAGGCAGCAGGTCGGCCGGCTTCGCGACGTGGAAGGCGCCGGACGCAATGAACAGGATGTGGTCGGTCTTGATCGGCCCGTATTTGGTGGACACCGTGGTGCCCTCGATCAACGGCAGCAGGTCGCGCTGAACGCCTTCACGGCTGACAGAGCCGCCGCGCACCTCCGACATCGCGATTTTGTCAATTTCGTCCAGGAACACGATCCCGTTGGCTTCGGCATCGGCCAAGGCGACGCGGTTCACGTCGTCCTGGTCGAGCCGCTTGTCAGCCTCCTCCTCGACCAGCTTGGCGAATGCGGCCGGCACCTTGAGCTTGCGCCGCTTCTTGGGCGCGCCGCCCATCGCCTTGGACATCATCTCGCTCAGATTGATCATGCCCATACCGCCGCCGCCCGGCAGGTCGAATGGCATGGCGGGCGCTTCGGTCACGTCGATTTCGACCTCGGCCGTATCCAGGCTGCCGTCGCTGAAGCGCTGGCGGAAGGACGCGCGGGTCGCTTCGGACGAGCCCTTGCCGGTCAGCGCATCGAGCAGGCGCTCCATCGCCGCTTCCTCGGCGGCGGTCCGAACGCGCTCACGCCGGCGCTCCTTTTCCAGCCGCACCGCTTCCTCGACCAGGTCGCGGGCAATCTGCTCCACGTCGCGGCCGACATAGCCGACCTCCGTGAACTTGGTCGCCTCCACCTTCACGAACGGCGCATCGGCCAGCTTGGCCAAGCGGCGGCTGATCTCCGTCTTGCCGCAGCCGGTCGGCCCGATCATCAGGATGTTCTTGGGCGTGACCTCGTCGCGCAACTCTGGCGAAAGCCGCTGCCGGCGCCAGCGGTTGCGCAGGGCTACGGCCACCGCGCGCTTGGCGTCGGCCTGGCCGATGATGTGCTCGTCCAAAGCCTTGACGATGGCCTTGGGGGTCAGATTGTCGTTCATAATGTCCTAGACTGTCTCGACCGTCAGCCGGTCGTTGGTGAACACGCACACTTCCGCAGCGATCGCCATCGCGCGGCGGGCCAGCTTCTCCGGGTGGGGCTCGTACTCGGCGAGCGCCTTCGCCGCGGCCAGCGCGTAGTTGCCGCCGGAGCCGATCGCCGCGATGCCGCCCTCCGGCTCCAGCACATCGCCGTTGCCAGTCAGGATCAGCAGCACCTCGGCATCGGCGACGATCATCATCGCCTCCAGGTTGCGGAGATACTTGTCCGTCCGCCAATCCTTGGCGAGCTCCACCGCGGCCCGCAGCAACTGGCCGTTATGCGCCTCCAGCTTCTTCTCCAGCCGCTCGAACAGTGTGAAGGCGTCGGCGGTCGCGCCCGCGAACCCGCCGATGACCTTGGCGTCCTTGCCCAGGCGCCGGACCTTCTTGGCGTTGGGCTTCATCACCGTGTTGCCCATCGACACCTGGCCGTCGCCGGCGATCACCGTGCGCCCGTCCTTCTTGACGCCCAGGATGGTTGTCCCGTGCCAGCTTTCCATGTTGCTCCCGCTCTCTACTTGGCAGGAGAGGTGGGAAGTTCGGTGGCAGAGCGCAAGAAAGCGGCGCTATCGGACAGCACGGGTGTGCGTCCGCGGAACGGGCGTGAGAGGGAGAGCGCCAGGTCCGTGTGGTTGGCCCTGCCATAGAGCTTGAACTCGTGCCGCACCCCGGCTGCACCGAGCCGGGCGGCGAGCTGCTGGCTGTTGCGCGGGAACACCGTGCGGTCGTTCCCGCCATGGCCGAGAAAGATCGGTGGATCGCGGGGCGACACGAAGCTGATCGGCTGGGTGTCGGCCGGGCTGGGCCATTGGCCGAATGCGCCCAAGCTGCGCGGATCGGTGAAGGGTGCAAAGTCGAGTGGGGCGGCGAGCAACGCGGCCGCCTTGACTGTGCCCGGCGGCAACCATCGCGGGTCGAGCGCGAGCATGGCTGCGATGTAGCCGCCGGCGCTGTGGCCCGCGACGGTGATCCGCCGCGGGTCGCCGCCGTAGCGCGCGGCATTCGCCTGTGCCCATCGCACGGCGGCGGCCCCGTCCTCGACGAACGCCGGAAAGCGGGCCTGCGGCACAAGCCGGTAGTCGGGCACCACAGCCACGAATTGCTGGCCGGCATAGGCCGCACCGGCAAAGCCATATTCACTGCGCGAGCCGGACGACCAACCGCCGCCATAGAAGAATACGACCACCGGCAAGCGCTCGCCAGCCGCGCGCCGACTAGGCACCCAGACGTCGAGCTTCTGCCGGTCGAGCGAGCCATAGGCGAGGTCCGTCCCCGCGCGCCGAGCGTCGTTGGCGCCGGGCGTGAGCCGGTCGAGGCCGTTGAGCAGGCCCACCGGTGAGCAGCCGCCGAGCGCGATCAGCGCGCCGATAGAAGCGAGCCTTCGCCGCCAACCAGCCGAACGTGGTGCCGCCGTCATGCGGGAACCTGAGTCACACCCTGGTGGCGGCGGCGCATTCGTCGACGCCATTGGCTACGGATCGGATCGAACAGGCTGCGGCGGGTCATGCCCTCGAACATGGCGTCGGGGCTCTTGGGATCAAGCAGCTCGGTATCGGCGATGAACGCCGCCGCCCCTGTCGGCTTCTCGATCGGGAGTAGCGCGAGGCTCTTGCCCGGCCCCCGCAGCGCCTCGATGGTCGCCAGCAGCGATCCCGTTTCGGCGAAGTGGCGCTCAACCTCAGCCATCTCGCGGCCGAGATGCTCGGCCATCAGCCGGGTGCGCAGCCCGGCGATCGCCTGGCGCTCTCCATCGCTGCACGCCTGCAGTGCCAAATCGCATTCGCTGTCCAAACCCAGACTGCGGTTGTTGAGGTTGGACGAACCGACCCGCAGCAGCTCGTCGTCGACGATCATGATCTTGGCATGGACGTAGATGTCGTCTCCGCCTTTCGTCTTCGGCGTGAAGATGCGGAAGCGGTTGCCCGGGTCGGAGCGCCCGATGATCTGCGCCATGCGAACTCGGGTCGCGTCCATCGCTACCTGTTCCAACCAACCTTCGGCCTTGAGCGGGCCGACCAGCACGATCTCCGGCGGGTCGGGCTGCTCCAGCCGGCGGATGATGGCAGCGCCGATCGCTGGCGAGGTGAAGTACTGGTTCTCGATATAGATAAAGCGCTTGGCGGCCGCGATCATGTCCTCGAACAGTATCTGCACTTCCTGCACTCTCGGCCAGTCGAGGTAGGCGGCGGTGTTGCGCGCCACCGCCAGGTCGACGCTGCCGAACTGCGGCTGGAGGCCTTCCGGCCAGAGGCAGCCGGGATCCTCGATTTGCGGCAGTTCTTCGCCGGTGGCCCGCCGCCACCGGTCGCGGGCGACCTCGCCGATTGCCGCGGCAGCTGGGCCATCCACCGCCATGGTCGCGTCATGCCACGGGCCATAAGGCTTGCCATTGGGCCGCACTCGGTCCGGATCATTGTCGCGGTGCGCGGGTCGGTCCCAGCGGTCGCCGGTCATGTCGATCCCGCCGCAGATGGCGAAGCAGTCGTCGATCACCACGATCTTCTGGTGATGGCTGCATCCGGTCGGATGGGCATGATCCAGCCGAAAGCGAATGGACTTCTGCGCCGCGAGCCTGGCGAACCAGGCGATCGCTCGACCGCGGGCCAACAGCTTCAGCGCGCCGATGTCCCACTTCAGAATAAGGATCGGCACGTCCGGCTTCCGCTCGCTGAGGTCGAACAGGAAGTCGCCCAGCGTTTCGTCCCGGTTGACTTCCTCCGTCCGGTCAAGCCTGATGCGCGGATCGAAGTCCCAGCCGATGATCAGGATGCGGTGCTTGGCCTGCAGCATGGCCTGGCGGATCACTCGATAATAGTCGCAGGCGTCGACGATCACCGCCGCCTTGTCCGCCCGCTCCACTCGCCAGCAATTACGTCCCGCTTCAAACAACGCCATTTCCGCCTCATGCCAGCAGTAGCAGTGAGGGGAAAGGCGCAGAGTAGTTGCATCGTCACGCTGAACTCGTTTCAGCATCCACCCGTCCGCATGGTCCGTCGGAACGGCAGGGGCATGGACCCTGAAACAAGTTCAGGCTGACGGGCATTACCGCTCCACGCCCTTGGCTTTACCCCAGGCGCACGCGGCCGTGTAGCCAAGGTAGCCGGTGCCGAAGAGCGTATAGAGTTCATCCGGCAACCCGCGCAGGTAGCTGGTCATGCCCTGCCCGATGCTGAGCGCCAGCCGTGGGTCGACGGCGCTGATCAGCCCCATTGGAATGGCCCACAGGATCAACACGTACATGACGTACAGGAAGCTGGGCCGGGCGCGGCTGGTCCACGGGTCGGGCGACTGCGCCTCGACCACGATCGCCTGCATCTGCCGCGCGATCGCTGCCGCTTCCTGATCGCCTTGGAGCTTCAGCAGTTCCAGTTTGGCTTGGTCGCGGGCGCGAGGGTCCGGAATGATCTTGTCGATGAGCTTGGCCAACGGGCCAATAACGGCTTCAAGGATGGGCATGATGATCTGTCCTGCTGGTACGAATGGTCCCAATGGTCGCGCTCGTGAGCGCGGTTCGACGTCAAGCTGTGCCGATGCGGTTTGCCAGCCATCCATACAGAAACGCCTCATTGGCTGGCCGCCGCTCGGCCAGGCGAAGGTAACGCTCGCCCTGCAGTGCCTCGAGCGCACGCAGCAAGACCGTCTCGCCGGCCTCGGCCCCGCGCACCGCGAGATAGGCATCGAGCGCCGCTAGCGTGATCGGTCCGACCCGCCCGTCGGGCGTGAGGTCGGGATAGTCGCGCCCGTTGCGGTTGAGCGCCGTCAGCACCCGCTGCAGAAAGGTCGCGGCCACGCCCGGACCCATGTTTGCTCCGGTGTCGAACAGCTCGGCCGCGACCTTGGGAGCCCGCCTGGCAATCTGGTGAAAGCGCGGCCGCAACCAGTAAAGCCGCTTGTAGATGGCGACGGCATCGTCGCGCGGCAGCTCGGCCATGGCTTCGCCATAACCGTGGGCTCGCGCGACAGCCTCGGTGATCCCCCACCGGGTCGGCCCACCGCGGTCGGCCGGGCGGTTCGTGTACCCACCTTCCCGCTCAATCAACTCTTCGATAAGTTCTTGTACGTCCGCGCCTGCGTGCATGTTTCCAGTCCCACCCTCGCCACAATCAAGCGAGCTTCATAACCAGGTAGGTTACCTGTAGGACAGATGTTTTTACCTGAGCTCGGCGGGGCTAAGCTCCGGTAAGGGTTGGCGCTTGCTCTGTGTTCCTACTGCTTGATCCCAGCCAGGAAGGCTTCCACCACCCGGTTGAAGATCGCTGGCTGCTCCAGATTGCTGAGGTGCCCAGCCCCGGCGAGCTCGATCATGGAAGACTGCCGGATGCGGTCCTTCAGATCCTCGCTAAGCGAGGGCGGCGTGATGCGGTCTTCGCTGCCGCACAGCACGATGGTGGGGCAGCGGATATCGGCCACGCGAGTGCGCTGGTCGGCCAGCCAGACGGCGGCGGCACCGAGCGCGTAGGCCTGCGGATCGATCCGACTCATGGTTTCGACCACCTCGGCCCGTA
>CADCWB010000233.1 GCA_902806295.1 uncultured Sphingomonas sp.
CATCGTGGACGCAATTGCATTTGCGGCCGTGAAAGGCTCCGACCTTGCCGGCACCATCGCTCGTCACCCCATGCACCACCTCGGCGGCTTCTTCGCCAAGCCGCGGCCGCTGATCCCCGGGCACCACGTCACGACCGACGCGGGCACCGGCCTCGTCCACATGGCGCCGGACCATGGTGAAGAGGACTTCGAGGTCTGCAAGGCGCACGGCATCGACCCGGTCTTCGCGGTCGAGGGCGACGGCAAGTATCGCGCGGACTGGGCGTGGCTCGGCGGCCAGGGCTCGGTCATCAACACCAAATTCAACGCGCCGGACGGGCCGATCTGCTCCGACCTGCGTGGGGCCGGCGCGCTGCTCTCAGCCGGCGACTTCCGCCACAGCTATCCGCACTCGTGGCGCTCTAAGGCGCGAGTGATCTATCGCTGCACGCCGCAGTGGTTCATCGGGATGGATCGACCGCTGGAAGAGCGCCCTTCGACTGCGCTCGGGACTAGCGGTTCTGTTCAGGGTGCATCCTCTGACACGCTCGTCCCGAGCGAAGTCGAGGGGCGTGCCGCGGCAGACACCCTGCGCAACCGCGCCGTCCAAGCCATCGCCGACACCCGCTTCATCCCCGAGAAAGGCCGCAACCGCATCGGCTCGATGGTGCAGGACCGCCCCGACTGGGTCATCTCCCGACAGCGCGCCTGGGGCGTGCCGATCACGCTGTTCGTGGATTGCAAGACCGGCAAGTACCTCGTCGATGCGGACGTGAACGCCCGCATCGTTGCGGCCATTCGCGACGGAGGTGTCGACGCTTGGACCGCGGAAGGTGCCGCCCAGCATTTCCTCGGCCCCGACCGCAATCCGGACGATTTCGAACAGGTCACCGACATCCTCGACGTCTGGTTCGACAGCGGCTGCACCCACGCCTTTGTGCTGGAAAGCGGCCGCTGGCCCGAACAGCGCTGGCCCGCCGACCTCTACCTCGAAGGCTCCGACCAGCATCGCGGCTGGTTTCAGTCCTCGCTGCTGGAAAGCTGCGGCACTCGCGGACGCGCGCCCTACGACGCGGTGCTGACCCACGGCTTCACCATGGACTCCAAGGGCATGAAGATGTCCAAGAGCCTGGGCAACACGATCAACCCGCTCGACCTGATGCGCGACAATGGCGCGGACATCCTGCGGCTGTGGGCGCTGAGCGTCGACTTCACCGAAGACCACCGCATCGGCAAGGAAATCCTTGCCGGCGTCGCCGACAGCTATCGCAAGCTGCGCAACAGCTTCCGCTATCTGCTGGGTGCGCTAGAGGGTTTCTCCGAGGACGAAAGGGTCGCCGAAGCCTCCGCCATGCCGGAACTGGAGCGCTATATGCTCCACCTGCTCGCGACGCTCGACGCGGAACTCAGGCGGGCTGTCGCCGACTTCGACTTCAACGCCTACACCCGCGCGCTGAGCGACTTCTGCAACAACGACCTGTCGGCCTTCTTCTTCGACATCCGCAAGGACAGCCTCTACTGCGACGCGGCCGACGATCCCAAGCGCCGCGCCTACCGCAGCGTGCTCGACACGCTGTTCCATGCCCTCGTCCGCTACGCCGCCCCGGTGCTGGTGTTCACCGCCGAGGAGGTGTGGGGAACGCGCTATCCTGACCGCAACAGCGTGCACCTGCTGGAATGGCCCGCGATCGGGGAGTGGGACGATCGGGCACTGGCGGAGCGCTGGACCGACTACCGTGGCTTGCGGGAGCAGGTCACTGCCGAAATCGAGCCGCTGCGGCGGAACAAGACGATCGGCTCCAGCCTGGAGGCGCGGGTCGCGCTCGGCCTCGCCGATGCGCAGGACCGCCCGTCGCTCACCGCCGACCAGCTGGCCGAGCTGTTCATCGTCTCGGAAGTGCTGGTCGACACCACCTCGGTGACCAGCGGCACCGCCGTAATCGTGCATCGTGCCGATTACGATAAGTGCGACCGCTGCTGGCGCCACTTGCCGGAGGTCACCCCCGAGGTCGGCCTCTGCGCGCGCTGCGAGGAGGTGGTCGGTGGGTAGCCCGCTTCCGCGGTTCGGCTTGGCCATCGCTGCCCTGGTCTTCATTGCCGACCAGCTGACCAAATGGCTGGTAGGCGGGCCGCTTGGCCTGCTCTCCGAGGGACAGCAGCTGCCGCTCCTGCCTTTCTTCGATCTGACCCGCGTCCACAATCACGGCATCTCGCTCGGGCTGCTGACCGCCGCCAGCGAGACCCATCGCTGGCTGCTGGTCGCCTTCACTGCCGCGATTGCGGCGGTGGTTGCCTACTGGCTGTTCAAGGAGCCCAAGCGCGGCGATCAGCTGGCGCTGGGGATGGTGCTGGGTGGCGCGCTCGGCAATATCGTCGATCGCGCGCGCTTCGGCTATGTGCTGGATTTCGCCGACTTGCATATCGGCCAGTGGCGACCCTTCTTAATCTTCAATGTTGCCGACGCAGCCATTAGCATCGGTGTGGTAATCCTGATATTGCGGGCCTTTCTGGTGAAAGACTCCCGTCCTGAGGAGAAAGTGACAAATGCGTAGTTCCACCGCCCTGCTGATCGGGCTCGCCACGGTGAGCCTCGCGGGCTGCGCCTCCATCTTCGGCGGCAATTCCAGCACGCTCGACGAGTTCGCGGTGGCGCGCAACGCTCCGCTCGTGATCCCGCCCGATTACGCCTTGACGCCGCCCGCTCCCGGCACCGCCAGCCTGTCTGCTTCCGACGCGCAGCAACAAGCCATTCAGGCCCTGTTTGGCGGTCCCGCACCGCGCTCAGCTGGTGAGAGCAGCTTGCTTGAAAAGGCCGGTGCCGATCGCGCCGCACTGGGCATCCGCAGCCAGGCCGGAGACGCCGCCACCCAAGTCGTCGACAAGGGTGAGACCACCCGCACGATCATCAACGCACCGCAGGGCGACAGCCCGGTCGCAACGGTCTCGACGCCCGAATGACGGAAAAAGGAGCCGGGGGAGCAATGGACGACAATCTTTCCGCTCGGCTGGTCGAGGTCGAAGCGATGCTCGACCGCTCGCGGCGCCGCTTCGAGGAAGGCGCCAAGCTGGTCGAAGAAGCTCATAAGGCGGTCTCGGAACTGCAGCAGCAGCTGATCGGCGCGCCGATGTCGTCCGGCGGCGACGATGGTGATGAGGTCGCCTCGCGGCTGCTTTCTGCCCTGCGGGCGAGCGGCGGCGAGATGCCGGCGACGCTATGCGGTGGGCGGCTGGCCGTCGACCAGGTGCAGCGGCTGATCCGCATCGATGGCCACCCAATCGCCATTACCGAGATGGAATATCGGGTGCTGGAGCTGCTGGCGTTCGCTCGCAACAACGTCGTGACGCGGACCATGCTGCTGAAGCATCTCTACCGCCGCGCCGACGATCAGCCGCAGCCCAAGATCATCGATGTCTTCATCTCCAAGCTGCGCAAGAAGCTGCGGATGGCCTCCAACGGGCATGAATTCGTCGAGACCATCCCCCAGCGGGGCTGGATCTTGCGCGATCTGGAGCCGGCGGCGAGCGCCACCGCGACTGCTTAGTAACGATTTGTTAGGCACGGCGGCCCGACAAGGCTGCCGTGCTGACCTCTCCCGCCCGGAAGCCCGAGTCTCTCCTGCCACCACCCGGCACGGAGGCTGCCGCGCATCTCGCCAGCCTGCGTCAGGCGCTACGGGCTGCGGACTTGATGGCCGGCAAGACGACCGAGCAAGTCGCAGCTCCGATCGAGATTACCGAGATATGGGCGGAACTGCCGGCTGCGACCCAGCGCTGCTATCAAGCGCGTTCCACCCGTGCGGCACGGGTGGCCGGACGGGGCCTTGCAGTCGTGGCGGCTCAGCCGGTGAACCCGGCCGCGGCCGACGTGCTGTCGGACTGGCTCCGCGCCGATCTCGCCCGGATCGAACAGCTTTTTACCGGACGCTAAGCCGCCGGGCCGAGCTCCTTGGGGGTCGCGGGATCGCTGCCCCACTCGCTCCAACTGCCGTCGTACAAGCGCACCGAGTCGTTGCCGAGCAGGTGCGCGCCGAAGACCAGGCTGTTGGCGGTAACACCTGATCCGCAAGAGGCGACGAACGGCTGTGCCGGGTCGACGCCGGCGGACGCGAAAGCAGCCCTGATCTCCTCGCGATCCATGAAGCTGCCATCCTCGTGATACAGCGCCGAGTAAGGTAGGTTGCGCGCACCCGGAATATGGCCCGGCGCAACGCCCGGTCGAGGGTCGGCCTCACTGCCCTCGAACCGCGCTTTGCCGCGCGCGTCGACCACCGGCACGCCGACGCCGCGCACCAGCTCGCGTTTGGTCACGACGTTGTGCGCCGCGACCGCATCGAACCGGGCTTCCCGCTCTGGAACATGGCCGGACTCGATCGGCCTTCCCTCGCGCACCCACTTGCCCAAGCCGCCATCGAGCACCGCCACTTGCCGCGCGCCGAAGTGGCGAAGCATGAACCACGCGCGCGCCGAAGTCTTGAGCGCGCTGTCGTCGTAGATCACGATCCGGTCGTTGTCCGACACGCCGAGATCGCCCATCGCCGCAGCGAACTGGTCGGCCGAGGGCAGCATATGCGGGCAGGCAGCGTCATGGTCGCTGATCGCGTCAATGTCGAAGAAGCGCGCGCCCGGAACATGCCGCGCCTCATAATCCGCCCTTGGATCGCGGTTGGCGGCCGGCATGTGCCAGCTCGCATCGAGCACGACGAGATCGGGAGCGCCCAGCTCGCAGGCGAGCCATTCCGTAGTGACCAAGTCGTCCATCAGCCTCTCCCGCGGTAGCTCGCCACTCCCTGGTCCGGGACCCACAGCCCCTCGGGCGGAGCGCTGGATTGCCAGAATACGTCGATCGGGATCCCGCCCCGCGGATACCAGTAGCCGCCGATCCTCAGCCACCGCGGCTTCATTTCCTCGACTAGGCGCTGGCCGATGCCGACGGTGACATCTTCATGGAAGCCGCAGTGGTTGCGGAACGAGCCGAGGAACAGCTTCAGGCTCTTGGACTCGACGATGGTCTCACCCGGGGCATAATCGATTACCAGATGCGCGAAGTCGGGCTGGCCGGTGACCGGGCACAGCGAGGTGAACTCGGGCGCGGCGAAGCGGACGAGGTAGAGGCTGCCGGCACGCGGGTTGGGAACATAGTCGAGTTCCGCTTCTTCCGGCGAAGCAGGCAGCGCGCTGGTCTGGCCAAGGTGCCTGGGCGTCATCGGACGTTGGCTTCCCGTGGCGGGACCTCGGCCGGGTCGTGCGGCGCGGCACTGGCCGCGTTGCGGCGGGTCCAATTGTACAGGTAGGCAATGGCGGCGGCGAACAGCAGCAGGCCGAGCGGCACCGCCAGCGGAAACTCGTCGACCAGCGCCAGCGGGGCGTCGCTGTCGGTCGCCGCGACAACGCCGGCGAAGGCCACGCCGAACAGGCTTTCGCCGACGATCAGTCCCGTAGCCATCAGCACGCCCAGTCGTTCCTTGAACTCGTAGTTGCCGCTCCGCTTTGCCCAGCGATTGTAGAGGTGACCGATCAGCGCTCCCAGAGGAATCAGCAGGGTCAGCGCCATCGGCAGGTAGATGCCCATGCCGACTGCGAGCGGCGGCATCGACCCGCGCTTGGTCCGGCGCAGGACTTGGTCGACGATCACCACCATCACGCCGATCAGGGCGCCATAGCTGATCAGGTCCCAGCGCAGCGAGCCGCCAAGTACGCCTTGAGCGATGGCCGAGATCAGCGCTGCTTGCGGTGCAGCCAACGCATTCTCGCTTGCACCTGGAGCACCCTGGAACCCGAACGCGCTATTGAGCAGGTCGAGGATCGGCGGGATCACCAGCGATCCGAACAACACGCCCAGGATAAGCGCCACTTGCTGCCGCCAGGGCGTGGCCCCGACCAGCTGCCCGGTCTTCAGGTCCTGCAAATTGTCATTGGAGATGGTGGCGACGCCGAACACGATGGCGGTGACGAACAAGGCGAACGCGACCAGGCTCTGTGCCGAGGTCTCGTCCACCCGCCCGAACAGTGCTGCCAGGATCAGCGAAATGCCAAGCACGGCTAGGATACCGACACCGGAGATCGGGCTGTTCGACGCTCCGATCAGCCCCGCCATATAGCCGCACACGCTGGCGATGATCACGCCGACGATCAGGATGTAGCCGATCGACAGACCGATGGTCGGCCCTGGGTTGGCGGCGATCGGGCCCGACTGGGCGAAGGCCGACAGCAGCAGCCCGATCGGGATCATGGAGAGCAGGATGGTGCCGCCGATCAGCCCGATCGGCAGGTCGCGCTCGGACAGCGCCAGGCTGTCCTGCCCGCCGGTCTTGCGCGCCTTGCTGGCCGCCAGTGCCCCGGTCACGCCCTTGGCGATCGGGCCGATGATCTTAAGCAGCGTCCAGATCGCCGCCACACCGATGGTCCCCGCGCCGATGAAGCGCACCTGTTCGCGGAATACCCCGCCAACGAATGCATCGAGTTCGGCGCCCACCGGCACCGGTGTCAGGCCGGTCAGCCACGGCACCAGCCCCGCCCAGCTGATCAGCAAGCCGACGAACATGGCGATGCCGACGGCCAGGCCGACCAGGTGGCCAACGCCGATCAGCGCCATCGACAGGCTGGTCGACAGTGTGGTCGCACCCGCCCCGACCCGGAACGTCGTGGCCGCTTCAGCCGCGACGAACTTGAGCTGAGCGAGCAGCGCATAGGCCGCGCTGACGATTGACGACAGGGTGATCGCCCGCAGACCCTTGCGGTTCTCCTCCGCACCGCCGACGCCGGCACCGACCTTGAGTACTTCGGCCGCAGCGACGCCTTCCGGGTACGGCAGGTCGGACCCGGTCACCAACGCGCGCCGCAGCGGCACCGAGTACATCACGCCCAACACGCCGCCGATGGCGATGATCGCGACGCTCAGCCAGTAAGGGAACCCCGTCCACCACCCGACCATGACTAGACCGGGCAGCACGAAGATGATCGCGCTGAGCGTGCCCGCCGCGGAGGCGATGGTCTGGACGATGTTGTTCTCCTGGATGGTCGCGTTGGAGGCCAGGCGCAACACCGCCATGGAGATCACGGCTGCCGGGATCGAGGTGGCGAAAGTGATGCCGATCTTCAGCCCCAGGTAGACGTTGGCCGCGGTGAACAGCAGGGTCAGGATTGCGCCCAGGATCACGCCCCGGACAGTGAGTTCCCTGAGCGGCATGGCGCCCGGGTGCCCGGCAGCGGCGGTCGTCGTCGTGGCCATGTTCTGTCTTACTCCCAACCGCGCGCCAGGAAGCGCGTCGCGAAGGCGCAGTGAAGCGCGACGCCCCGCTGCAGCCAGTCCTCATGGATCGTCATTCGGCTGTTGTGCAGCGGTGCACGCCCTGCTCCCTGCTCGCCCGGAGGCGCAACGCCGAGAAACGCCATGGCGCCCGGCACCTGCTGCAGCACATAGGCGAAGTCCTCGCCGCCCATGATCGGCGTCGGCATCTCGGAATAGCGGTCGGCCCCAAACAGGTCGCCGGCAATCTCCTCCACCAGTTGCACCGCGCGAGGATCGTTACGCGTGGCAGGATAACCCTCGTCGAAGCGAGCGTCCGCTTCGCAGCCATGCGCGGCCGCGACATGCTCCATCACCCGCACGAACGCTTCTCGCCCAGCCTGGCGGGTCTCGTCCGAGAGCGTGCGAAGCGTGCCCAGCACATCCACTTCTCCGGGAATGATGTTGTGGGTCGACCCAGCCTGGATGCGCGTGATCGACAGCACTGCTGGATCGAAGAACGCTGTGCGCCTTGCGATAAAGGTCTGCAGCGCTCCGACGGCCTCGCAGGCAACCGGGATTGGGTCGAGCGCGTCATGGGGCATCGCCGCATGGCCACCCCGGCCTCTCACCTTGGCGATCAGGGTATCGGTGGAGGCCAGCAGCGCGCCCGGCCGGCTGGTGACCTGACCGCCGGCGAGCGTCGGCCAGATGTGCAACGCGAAGGCGGCGTCGGGCGCAGGGTCCTGCAGCAGACCGTCCGCAATCATGTGCCGGTCGCCGTGGTGCCCCTCTTCGCCCGGCTGGAACATGAAGACGATGGTACCGGTCAGGCTTGCCTGCTGGGCGCACAGGATGCGCGCCGCGGCGACCAGCATCGCCGAGTGGGTATCGTGACCGCAAGCATGCATCTGGCCGGCCGTTTGCGAGGCGAACTCCAGCCCGGTCTCTTCATGGATCGGCAGCGCGTCCATGTCCCCGCGCAGCAGCACGGTTCGCCCCGGCTGGGCGCCGTGCAGGATGGCGACGAACCCGCTGGTGGAGCTGCTGTCGCGGATCGTCAGCGGCAAGTCCGCCAAAGCCGCCTTCAGCTTGGCCGTCGTTCTCGAGCAATGCAGGCCGAGCTCCGGGTCGGCATGGATCGCCCGCCGAAGCGCGATCATCGGCTCGAACTCGGCCGCTGCCGCTGCCGTGAAGTCGGTGTTGAGAAGGCTCATAGACGCGCGATGCGCTTGTTCGAATGAGAGTTCAAGAAGAGCCAACCGCTCGTCCTGAGCGTAGGCTCGTCAGAGCCGTAGTCGAGGGGCGTCGGCCGGAACAGCGCCCCTCGAATACGCTGCGCGACCCTCGGGACGAGCGGGACACCGCTACTTCAGCAGCCCGCCAAGAATGCCCCGCAGCAACCGGTTGCCCAGGCTCCGCCCGACCGAGCTCGCGGCCGACCGGGCCGCGCTCTGCACCGCGTTGTCGAACAGCGTCGGCTTGGCCGCCTCCCGAGCGCGGCGCGCCTCCTCCCGCTCAAGCTCGCGTTGGCGCCGGGTTTCCTGCTGTTCGGCGAGCCGCTCCTGCCGCTCCTCCTCACGCCGCGCAGCCGTGTCCGCTCGTGCCTGCTCCTTGGCGAGCCGTGCGTCTTC
>CADCWB010000234.1 GCA_902806295.1 uncultured Sphingomonas sp.
GGGCAGCGGATCGCGACGAAAATCGCCTGCGTGGCGGCTGACCCGATTGGCGAAAGCGGCCAGACGGTTCTCGGCTCGGGCAGCCACCGCCGGCAGATCGAAAAGGCCGAGCCGCAGGCGCGGCGCCGTTGGCGCGACCGCCGCCAGGAATGCGCCTTCACCGCCGCCGACATCGAGCAAGGCCCGGTGCCGGTCGAAGCGATAGGCAGCCAGCGCCTGCGCTGCCACCATCGGCTGGGAGGCCGCCATGAGGCGCGAGTAGGTTTCGGCAGCGTCCGCCGACTCGGCACCATAATCCCACATCGACGCGAGCCGCCCCTTTCGCTCGCCCCTGAGCAAGGAAAGCGGATCGGCCAGATCTTCGTAGAGCAACCGATGATGCACGATCATCTCGGCGACGCCGGGGCTGCCGGCCAGTGCTGCGCCGCGCGGGCCAAGCGTCCAGCCAGCCGCAACTTCTTCGGTCAGCCGCAGCGACTCGGCCGCACGAAGCAGGCGCAGCGCCCCATCGCGCGGCAGCGACGCGTGGCGACTCGCGTCGCTCAATGACATGACATGCTCCCGCAGCGCCGCCAGCAGCCCACTCGCGACTAAGGCATAGGCGATCTGCGCGTAGACAAATCCCGCGGTGAGATCGAACAGGTCGCGCGCGTGGTGGCGCGCAATCGACCGGGTTAGCGGAAACGCGGCTGCCCAGTGCTGGAAGCGCGCGCTCGACAGCAGGCGATTACGCCAGCCCGTCCAGCCGGACGTCCGCTTCGGCCTGTTCGGTTGTTTGGACAAGTCCATCTGTCCAGATCATCTTACACCTGCTATGGTCCGTCAACTGGACGCGGGAGTGAGCCGTGGCGGAGCGGGTCGTCATCATTGGCGCCGGGATTGGCGGGCTGGTCAGCGCGGCGCTGCTTTCCGCGCGCGGGCTCGATGTGACTCTCGTCGAGAAAGCTCGCCGGCCGGGCGGAAAAATCCGGCAGGTGCCAGTGGGAAACACCGAGGTGGATGGCGGGCCGACCGTTTTCACGTTGCGTGCGGTGTTCGACCAGATCTTCGCCGACTGCGGAGAAAATCTGGACGACCACATCTCGGTTCGCCGGGCCGAAGTGCTTGCCCGGCATCGGTGGAGCGAGACCGAAGAACTCGACCTCTATGCCGATCCCGCCCGGAGCGCGGACGCGATCGGAGCTTTCGCCGGAGCCGATGCCGCACGCGGCTATCGTGCCTTCGCGGCGGAGGCGCGCCGCATCTATGAGGTCCTGGAGCGCCCGTTCCTGCAGGACAGCCGGGTCTACCCGCCTGGCCTGATGTGGCGGATCGGTCTGCACCGCATCGCCGACCTGGTCGCCATCCGACCCTACGAAAGCCTCTGGAAAGTGCTCGGTGAGCATTTCAGCGACGTGCGCCTGCGCCAGCTGTTTGGCCGCTACGCGACCTATTGCGGGTCCTCGCCCTTCAATGCGCCCGCGACCCTGATGCTGATTGCTCATGTCGAAGCCGAGGGCGTGTGGCTGATCGACGGCGGTATGTCGGCGATGGCCGAAGCGCTCGCGAACCTCGCCGCCGAACAGGGCGCGCGTTTCCACTATGGCGAGGCGGTCGACAGGATCGAGACGGCTGGCGGCGGCGCGACCGGCGTGATCCTGGCCGGCGGCGACCGGATTGTAGCCGACGCCGTCATTGCCAATGCCGATCCGGCCGCGCTCGCTGCCGGCGGGTTCGGTCCCGTCGGCGCCCGCGCAGTCCGCGCCTACGAGCCGCGCCACCGCTCGCTTTCAGCGGTCACCTGGCTGATGCAGGCGCGCAGCCGTGGCGCGCCGCTCGCCCGCCACAACGCCTTATTTTCCGGCGACTATCCCGCCGAGTTCGCCGACCTGGCGCAGGGCCGCGTGCCCGAGCGGCCGTCCGTCTACGTCTGCGCGCTCGATCGCGACGAGGGCGCCGAGCCGGCTTCGTCCGAGCGGCTGCAGATCATCGTCAACGCGCCGGCCATCGGCGACACCCACCTGTTCACACCCGAGGAGATCGATCGATGCACCAGGCGGATGCTGGAGCGCTTGAAGGCTTGCGGGCTGGAACTGGACGTGACTGCGCCGCCGGTGGTGCAGACTCCAAGCGACTTCGAGGCGCTGTTTCCGTCGACGGGTGGAGCCCTTTATGGACGGGCCTCGCACGGTTGGGCGGCCTCCTTCCTCCGGCAGAGCGCCCGAACGCGGATCCCTGGGCTTTACTGCGCGGGCGGGAGCACCCATCCGGGCGCCGGGGTCCCGATGGCCGCCTTGTCCGGACGGCTGGCGGCGGCGAGCTTGCTGAAGGACCTGGGTTCGACCGCCCGGTCCCGCCGGGCGGCTATGCCTGGTGGTATGTCGACGCGATCTCGGACGACGGGCAATTCGGCTTCACGATCATCGGTTTCGTCGGCAGCGTCTTCTCCCCTTATTACCTGAAGAGCGGGCGCGGCGATCCGCTGAACCACAGCGCGATCAACGTTGCGCTTTACGGTCCGCGCGGCAGCCGCTGGGCGATGACCGAACGCTCCGGCGCCGCCGTCGCACGCACGCCCGATCTGCTCAGCGTCGGCCCGAGCGCGATGCGCTGGAGCGGCGGCGCGCTGATCATCGACCTCGACGAGATCGCCGTGCCCCTGCCCCGCCGCGTCCGCGGGCGAATCAGGCTGATCCCGCAGGCGATCAACACCGCCCCGTTCGCGCTCGATCCTACCGGAAGGCACATCTGGCGCGCGATCGCGCCGCGGGCGCGGGTTGAGGTCGAGATGGACCGGCCGGGGCTGAAGTGGAGCGGCAGCGCCTATTGGGACATGAACCACGGCAGCGAGTCGCTCGAAGCAGGCTTCGTCGACTGGCAATGGTCGCGCGCCCATCTCGGCCGAGAGGTCGCGGTGATCTACGAGGGTCTGCGCCGTGACCGCTCAGGTTTCGCCGCCGCGCTCCGCTTCGATGCGGCCGGCGTGCCGCGCGAGGAGGAACTGCCCCCGGCCGCTGCTTTGCCCCGTACCTTATGGTGGATGCCACGCCGCACCCGATCCGACGACGGCCGCGCCCGCGTTCGCAAGACCTGGGAGGATGCGCCCTTCTACACCCGCTCGACAGTCGCCGCCCGCCTCTTCGGCGAGGATGTCGCGGCGGTGCACGAGAGCCTCTGCCTCAACCGCTTCGCCTCGCCGATTGTGCAGCGGATGCTGCCGTATCGGATGCCGAGGCGGGTGAGCTGACGCCGTCCGCTTCCGGCCGAGGCTGTGTGAAAAGTCGCTGATCTGCTAGGCTTTGCCATCGGGTCGGAGGTTGCTGATGGCGGGCTTTGTCGAGGGTGTGGACCGCACGCAGGCGACGCTCTTTCCGGATCGGCTCGAGGACTATGTCGGCGAGGACAACCCGGTCCGGGTGGTCGACGCTTTCGTCGATGCGCTTGATCTTCGTGAGCTCGGCTTTGCCCGCGCCCGGCCGGCGAGCATGGGCCGGCCCGGCTATGATCCGGCGGTTTTGCTGAAGCTCTATGTCTACGGTTACCTGAACCGGATACCGTCTAGCCGCCGGCTGGAGCGCGAAGCCTCGCGCAACGTCGAGCTGATGTGGCTAACCGGCAGGTTGGCGCCCGACCACAAGACGATCGCCGACTTCCGGCGCGACAATGGTCCCGCCATCAAGCGCGTGTGCGGCCAGTTCGTCCTGCTCTGTCGCAAGCTTGGGCTGTTTGGCGATGCGGTCGTCGCGATCGATGGCTCGAAGTTCAAGGCGGTGAACAACCGCGACCAGAACTTCACAGCCGCCAAGATGCAGCGGCGTCTGGCCGAGGTCGAGGCAGCGATCGCACGCTACATGACCGACATGGACGGGGCCGATGCCGCGCCTGATGGCGAGGCGCGCATCGAGCATCTCCAGGAGAAGCTGGCAGCGCTTCACACCCACATGGCGGAGCTGAAAGCGATTGATGAGCAGCTGAAGGCCTCGCCCGACGGTCAGGTCTCGCTCACCGATCCTGACGCGCGATCGATGAACGCCAGA
>CADCWB010000235.1 GCA_902806295.1 uncultured Sphingomonas sp.
GGGGGGGGGGTGCGGCGTTCGTGGCGGCTGCGGCGGCGGCGGCGACGGCGTTGTTGGCGGCGGCGGCGGCGGTGGATACCGCGGCGGTGGCGGCGGCTTTGGAGGTGGCGGTGATCGCTTCGGCGGCGGCGGCGGCGGTGGATTCCGCGGTGGCGGTGGCGGCGGCGGGTTCCGCGGCGGCGGCGCCGGCGGCGGCATGCCCCCGCAGGTCGTTGGCGAAGGCAAGGGCGTGGTTAAGTTCTTCAACCCGCAAAAGGGCTTCGGCTTCGTCGTTCGCGACGACGGCGGCGAGGATGTGTTCGTGCACATCTCGGCGGTGGAGCAGGCCGGCCTGACGGACCTGGCCGACGGTCAGCCGCTGGAGTTCACGCTGGTCGACCGTGGCGGCCGCGTGTCGGCCACCAACCTGCGCATCGACGGCGATCCCATGCCGGTCGAGCGTAGCGGTGGCGGCGACCGCGACTCGGCTCCGAGTGGCGGCAGCAGCGGCGGGCCGCAGCGTCAGCTGACCGGTGAGAAAGCTTCCGGTGTGGTGAAGTTCTTCAACGCCATGAAGGGCTTTGGCTTTATTCAGCGCGACGACGGTCAGCCGGATGCGTTCGTCCACATCTCGGCGGTGGAGCGGGCAGGCATGCCGTCGCTCAACGAAGGCGACCGGCTCGAGTTCGAGCTGGAAGTCGATCGCCGCGGGAAGACGGCGGCAGTGAACCTCAGCCCGCTGCAATCGTAAGCATCTGACATCCGCTGCACGCGGGGCAAGGCCCGTCCGGAGTACTCTCCGGGCGGGCCTTTTTGCTTCGCTTAATCGCGGCGGAAGGGAAGGTCCTGCCGCATCGCTTCGATCTCGGCCGCGATCGCTGCCCGTTCCTCATCCACAAACCGGTTCACTGCCGCCCGGAAGCTCGGGTTGGGAATAAAGTGCGCCGAGTGGGTGATGACCGGCTCATAGCCGCGAGCCAGCTTGTGCTCGCCCTGGGCGCCCGCTTGCACCGAGCGCAACCCGTGCGTAATCGCCCATTCGATTGCCTGGTAGTAACACAGCTCGAAATGGAGGAATGGCACCTCCTCGGTCGCCCCCCAGTAGCGGCCGTAGAGGGTATCGGCGCCGATCCAGTTCAGCGCTCCGGCAATCGGGCGGCCGTCGCGCGTTGCCAGCAGTAGCAGCAGCCGCTCGGCCATGCTGGCGTTGACCTGGTCGAAGAAGTCGCGAGTGAGGTAAGGGCGGCCCCACTTTCTCCTGCCGGTATCCTGATAGAAGGTCCACACCGCTTCCCAATGCTCCGGCCGGATCTCGCTTCCGGTGAGTGCGACGAATTCCAGGCCCTCCCGCGCTGCTGCCCGCTCCTTCCGCAACGCCTTCCGCTTGCGACTGCTCAGCGCCGCCAGGAAATCGTCGAAGCTGCCGTAGCCCCGATTGAACCAGTGGTACTGGATGCCCTCTCGCAGCAACCAACCACGGTCATGAAAGTGTCGGAGTTCAGCGTCTGCGATAAAGGTCGCGTGGGCCGAGGATAGACCATTCTGTTCGGCGATTGCCTCCGCCGCCAACAGCAACTCGTTGGGCCGGCAGCCAAGCAGACGCCGGCCTGGTACCGGAGTGAACGGCACGGCAATCTGCAGCTTGGGGTAGTAATCGCCGCCGGCACGCTGCCAGGCATCGGCCCAGCCGTGATCAAAGACATATTCGCCTTGGCTGTTGCTTTTCAGATAGGCTGGCGCCGCCGCGACCGGGCAATCTCCTTCCTCGATCAGGATCGGCAGCGGGCTCCACCCACTTCGGCCACCCACGCTGTGCGATGCTTCCAGCGCCGACAGAAACGCATGGCTGAGGAAAGGATCGTCCTCACCCGCCAGCGCATCCCACTGGGCAGCGGACACCTCGCTGATTGCGCCGCCAATGCGTGCAGTTACGGTCTCACGGTCGGCCATCGGCTTCCCAGATAAGAGCGTCGACGCAATCCGCCAGCTGCCTTCGCTGAGCAGAGGTCCGGACGGTCCAGCTATACACCGGCATGCGTCGGCGGAGCTCGGCAAGCCATCCCTGTTCGGCAGCGCTCGTCTGCACCGCTACGAACTGCGGCCCCGCCAGCAACAAATGCAGGCGGCGCCGCCATGCGGGAAGATCGCCGGCCACCACCAGCCCGCGCAGCACGGTCGGCAGCGCGGCCTTGAGCAGTCGCACGAGTCGGGGATCGAAGCTCATAACCCCGAACCCACCCGTATAGCTGTTGAGCTCACCTTTAAGGGCGGGCAGCCAGCGCCTCAGGTCGCCAGCAACTTTCACCTCCAACAGAAGCGGAACGCGACCATCGACCAGCCTCAGAAGCTCGCCAAGCGTTGGGATCGACTGCCCGCCGAGCCGAAGGCCAGCAAGCTGTGCGAGTGTGGAGCCCCCGATGACCAACCGGCGGCCGCACAGCCGTGGGGTGTCGGCATCATGGAAGACGACGATCTCATTGTCGGCGGTCAGTCGCAGATCGCACTCGATGCCGCAGCCGAGTGTCAGGGCCGCTGCAAAGGCTGGCAAGCTGTTCTCGGGGGCACCGTTAGTATGCAGCCCACGGTGCGCGAAACCGAACGGCCCCGGGTCCAGCGGGTCAGCGCCGGATGGCGACGACCGCATCTACCTCGACCGCGACCCCAAGCGGCAGCACCGGCACGCCGACGGCGGAGCGAGCGTGGCGCCCAGCCTCCCCGAAGACATCCTGCATCAGCTCGGAGGCGCCGTTAGCCACCTTCGGTTGGTCGGTGAAATGGCCTGCGCTACTGACGAACACGCCCAGCTTGACGATCCGCTCGACCCGGTCCAGCGAGCCCAGCGCCGCCTTGATCTGCGCCAGCAGCATGATGCCGCAGCGCCGGGCAGCCGCCTGGCCAGCTTCAAGATCGACGTCCTCGCCCAAGCGACCGGTGATCAGGCTGCCGTCCTCGGCAAAGCTGATCTGCCCGGAGATATGCAGCAGGCCATTGGCTTCGACCGCGGGTACGTAGGACGCCACGGGGGCGGCAGGTTGGGGAAGGGCGATGCCGAGTTCGGCGAGACGCTGATCGATGCTCATGACTTGCCCAAGCACCGGACGCTTTCCGAATCAACCTTTCCGAGCCACCGTGAACCCGGCGAAGCTCTGGCTGGTGGGCATCAGCTCCAGCGTGTTGATGTTAAGATGTGTCGGCAAAGTCGCTACCCACCAGATGGTCTGCGCCAGATCCTCGGCCGTCATCGGCTCCATGTTGGCGTAGAGCGCTTCCGAAGCAGCCTGGTCGCCTCCGGTGCGAACGAGGGTGAACTCGGTTTCTACCATGCCGGGCTCGATCGATGTCACGCGGACCCCGGTGCCGGCGAGATCGCAGCGGAGGTCGAGGCTGAACTGGCGAACAAAGGCCTTGGTCCCCCCGTAGACCGCGCCGCCACGATACGGGTAGGTGGCTGCCACCGAGGAGAGGTTGATCACCGCTCCCTTGCGCTCGATCAGGCGGGGCAGCAACGCCCGGGTCAGCACGACCAGGCCTGAGATGTTGGTCTCGATGACCTGCTCCAGATGCTCCCGATCCTGCTCGTGCAGCGGCTCAGCAGGTGGTGCGAGACCGGCGTTGTTCAGCAGCAGGTCAAGCCCGCCCCACTCACCGGAAAGCTCCGCCAATGATTCAAGCGCATTCAGGTCGCGCATGTCGAGCACGAGCGGCAGGAACGCCTCTCCAAGCTCGTCTTGAAGAGCGCGCAGCCGGTCACCCCGCCGGCCCGTACCGATCACGCGCCAGCCGTTGGCGGCAAACAGTCTTGCGCAGGCGGCACCGATGCCCGCGGTTGCGCCAGTGATAAGCACGACTTTGGTCATGCTGCGTCCTTCAGTCGCTCCAGGATCCACGGGGTCGCACTGGGCCAGTCGTCGATCCTGGCATGGGCGTGCTGGGCAGTTTCGGTCACTGCCGCCAGGCGCGGCTCCGCCACCATATGCAGCCGGATCGTAGCGGGCGAGTGCTTGGCGACTGAGGCGTGGTGAACGGCAAGGTCGTCCACGAACAGGCTGCTGGTCGCGGCGTGCCGTTCGACCAGTCGCCTCAATGGCTCCCCCTTACCGCCGCGATTGCAGATCACTTCATGGGTGATGCCCAGCTTGGCCAACTGCCCGACCCGCCATGGATGTGCTTCGTCGCCAAGATTGGTGAGGATCACGATATCCGCTATTTCGCCGATCTTCCCGAGCGCCTCCGTGGCGCCCGGCACCAGCGTCTGCCGGTGCATCTCGGTGCGGAAGAAGCCCTCCAGCAGCGGCCAGACCTCTTCGCTCGGGACGCGCTCGCCTGATGGCTTTCGTTTCAGGGCGCCGGCGAGATCGCCTTCTTCGGGGCGGAAGCTGATGGCGTGCGCTTCGTCGAGCCAGTCGGAAAAATGCGACACCATGTGCAGCAGCACTTCGTCGCAGTCTGTGATAAGCAGAGGGCGGTTCATGCCTCGAGAGCGCTTCGTGTGCGGACCAGTTCCTCGGGCCGAAGCTCAAGCTCGGCCGCGACCGCAATCAGGTCGGGCTCATGCGCCTCCAGGAACCGCAGGACTTCGACCAGCATGGCCGGATCTGCCGCCCCGGCTCGCAACTCGTCAGCGGTCAGGCCCGACAGGGACAGCAGGCGATCAGCGCGGCCTGAGTCCCGCAAAGTGACAATCAGCGCCTGCAGCGCAACCGTCAGGGGGTCGCGCACGTTTGTGGGGGTTCTGATCATCGCCTATGCTGTTGCTTGGGCGAACGGGAGCGAGTGCTTGGCCAAGATCCTGGTTGTCGAGGACAATGCGCTGAACATCAAGTTGTTCTGCGACCTGCTCGCCGCGCATGGCCATCAGCCGGCACCGGTGACCGATAGCCGCGAGGCCTTGAGGCGCGCCCAGGACTTCGCGCCCGACCTCATCATCACCGATATTCAGTTGCCGCACGTCAGCGGGCTGGAGCTGATTCGGCAATTTCGCGCGGACGAGGGATTGAAGCACGTCCCGATCATGGCCGTAACCGCTTATGCTGCAGTTGGGGACGACGAGCGTATTCGCGCGGCTGGCGCATCGGCTTATATTTCCAAGCCGATCGCAGTGGTGCGGTTCGTCCAGGAAGTCACGACATTGCTTGAGACCAATGGGGAGCCGGTCGCGGGGTGAGTCTGGGTATGCGACGAACGCCCGGTCCAGCTCCAAACAAGAAAGGGGCGCGGTAGCGCCCCTGATCCGCTACCGCGGACGATCTTGCCGGGTCCCGGCCTTCGCCGGGATCAAATAAGCTCAGCAAACGAGCCTATTTGATCTTTGCTTCCTTGAAGTCGACGTGCTTCCGCACGACCGGATCATATTTGCGGAAGCTCATCTTCTCGGTCTGGTTGCGCGGATTCTTCTTCGTCACGTAGAAGAAGCCGGTATCGGCCGTGCTGACGAGTTTGATCTTGACGGTTGCCGGCTTGGCCATCGTTCCAGTCCCGAATGTGTCGCAAAAACAAAGAGCGGCGAAAGCCGCCGCTCGGTTGGGCGCTCAATGGCGGTGCGGGCCCGATCTGTCAAGAAGTTGCCGGCTGCCGTCGTTTGGTCACTATGCTTTAGCGGTCCCTTAACCCTGCGCGCTCACTCTGCACTTGATAACGGGAGGTGAGCGCATGGCCGAGTCGCTGAACGGATTGAGCCGCGATCTGCGACAGCGCCTCCGCGACCTAGATGGCCGCGCCGAGCGCCTGTCTCCACTCGACATTCACGCCCGCATGGATGCGATCCGCGACCTTGCCGTCCGGGACGGCTTAGGCGGTTTGGAAGATCTGGCAAGATGCTCGGCGCAGCTGGCCCTCTTGCCTGGCTGCCGGGTCGCGATGGCCGAGTGCTTGTCGCACGTTGGCGATGCACTGGCCGCCGACTCACCTGGCCAACGTGAGGCCGTCTTGGCCGCGGTTGCAATACGGCTACACTGATACGGAAACGAAACGGCTGCCTTGCGCATTGAAGCGGTCATGCGCGCCTTTTCCCAGCTGCTCGACGCACTGGTCTATACCCGCAGCCGGAACGCCAAGCTCAAGCTGATCGGCGACTATCTCCGTCGCACTGGTGACCCTGACCGCGGAATCGCACTGGCCGCCCTCACCGGCACGCTCGACATCCCTGCCGTAAAAGGCGCGGTGATCCGGGGCTTGGCCGAGAGCCGGGTCGACCCGCTGCTGCTGCGGATGAGTCACAATTATGTCGGCGACCTAGCCGAGACCGTCTCACTCCTGTGGCCGTCACCGGAAGGGGAGCTGGACGACGGTACCATCGGAATCGCGGAAGCAGTGACCCGCCTGCGCGCCGCCAGCCGCTCCGATGCGCCCGCCGAGTTGGCCAGGATGCTCGACCATCTCGATGCCTCGGGGCGGTTCGCGTTGCTCAAGCTCGCCACGGGCGAGTTGCGCGTCGGGATCAACGCACGCAACGCCAAGCAAGCTTTCGCCGACGCCTTCGGGGTGGATGTCGAAGCAGTGGAGGAGGTGTGGCATGGCCTCGCTCCACCTTACCTGGAGCTGTTCGCCTGGGGCGAGGGCCGTGGCGAACAGCCGACCGTGCGCGACGTGCCGGTGTTCCGTCCCTTCATGCTTGCCCACCCGCTTGAGGAGGGGAAGGTCGAGCTCAAGGATTATGCCGCCGAATGGAAGTGGGATGGCATCAGGGTTCAGCTGGTGCATGCCGGGGGGCAGACTCGGTTGTACAGCCGCACAGGTGACGACATCACCGGCAGCTTTCCCGAGATCGCGGCGGCGTTCGGGACGTCGGGGGTGCTCGACGGCGAACTGTTGGTGCGCGGAGCTGGGCAGGGTGCGGACGAGCATGGCGGGGCGGCGGCAAGCTTCAACGCGCTTCAGCAGCGGCTTGGCCGCAAGCTGGTCAGTGCCAAGACGCAGACCGACTATACGGCCTTCGTGCGCCTGTACGACCTGCTGTTCGACGGCGCGGAGGACTTGCGAGAGCGGCCGTGGAGCGAGCGCCGGAGCCGGCTGGAGGCATTCATGCCGCAGCTCGACTCCGACCGATTCGACCTGTCGCAGCTGATCGAGGCTGACAGCTTCGCCGCTTTGGCCGAGATCCGGGCCGGCGCCCGCGACGCCAGTATCGAAGGCATGATGCTTAAGCGCCGCGACTCGCCCTATGTGGCCGGGCGTCGGGTCGGCCTGTGGTACAAGTGGAAGCGCGATCCGCTGACCGCCGATTGCGTGATGATGTACGCGCAGCGCGGATCGGGAAAGCGGTCCAGCTTCTATAGCGATTTCACCTTCGGTTGCTGGGCCGAGGACGGCGAGTTGCTGCCGGTCGGCAAGGCCTACATGGGCTTCACCGACGAGGAGCTGAAGTGGATGGACCGGTTCGTTCGGCAGAACACCGTCAACCGCTTCGGCCCGGTGCGCGAGGTCGAGAAGACGCTGGTGCTGGAGGTGGCGTTCGACTCCATTCACCTCAGCAAGCGCCACCGCAGCGGCCTCGCCATGCGCTTCCCCCGAATTAGTCGCATCCGCACCGACAAGCCCGCGCACGAGGCCGACCGGATCGAGACCATGCTGGCGATGGTGACTTAAAGCGCTTTCTCCAGCACCGCGAATTCAAGGTCACCGCGGCGCGGTTCACCAAAGCGTTGGTCGCCGTAGGGGAAGGGCCGTCGCTCGCCGGTGAGCCGATAGCCTCGCCGTTCGTACCAGGCGACAAGCTCGGCGCGCTGAACGATGACGGTCATCTCGACCCGAGCGGCAGCGAGTTGTTGGGAAGCCCAGCTCTCGGCCGCAGCAAGCAAGACCCTGCCGAGTCCATCGGCTTGGCGCGATGTGTCGACGGTGAGCAGGCCCAGATAGGCGGTTCCATGACTTTTGTCGGTCAACGCGACGCATGCGGCCGGCTCGCCGTGTTCTCTCCAGAGCAGAAGATGACTCGCGGGATCGGCTAACATCTCGGCCAAGGTCTGCGGGTCGGTTCGCTGACCGTCGAGCAGGTCGGCCTCGTGGCTCCAGCCGGCGCGGGCGGTGTCGCCGCGGTAGGCGCGCTCGATCAGGCGGTGCAGGGCAGGAAGGTCCGCATCCGTTGCGCGTTCAAGCTTCATGCACCGCCACTTGCTGTCCTTCCGCGCTGGCACGCCCGCGATACATGCCGCGGGTGGTGAAGCCCCAGGCCGCCTCGCCGGTCGGAGTCACGGCGATCAGTCCGCCGGACCCGCCGAGCCCGACAA
>CADCWB010000236.1 GCA_902806295.1 uncultured Sphingomonas sp.
CCCCGAAATAGCCGCAGCCGCCGTAAGCTCGACTGGGAGGCGCAGCGGCTCACCGGCAAGCAGGCTGATCTCGGTCACGGTGGCGTCTTCGAAGCCGTTGGCGGTCACTCGGACATTGAACGGCCCGCCAACGCGAAGACCGGAGAGGCTGAACTGGCCCTGCGTGTCGGTCACGGCGCGGCTGGTCGTTCCCGATGGCTCGTGCGTAACGACAACGGTCGCACCGGAAACCGGCTGGCCGCCCGAGAGGACTTGGCCGTTGATGGTGGAGGTGGTCTCCTGGGCGTAAGCCGCAGTCGGAGCGATGGCTGAAACGGCAAGCGGAAGGGCAAGGGCCGCGCCGGTGCGCAGCAGAAGAGCTTTGTTCACGTTCACCCCGATGGTTTGATTGGACCCGAATCTCAGTCAGGCACGAGAGGGGCTGATGGGCAGGAAATAAGACAAAAGGGTGACGCCCCGATGAGGGTTCACCCTTTGCTTAATCCTTGTTGCAGAAACACAACTTGCCCGGTCGCCACCCCCGCGACTCGGGTGAGCCAACAGCAGATTAACGAGCTGCAATCAACCCGTGCGGGCGTCCAGCCACCGGGCGAAACCGACAAAAATGTAAATGAGTGGCGGGACAAGCACAATCGACAGCACGACCTTGGCGATCATCTGGCCGGCCAGCAACTCGGCGATCGGAAACACGCCGTAGAAGGCGATGCTGATGAACAGCAGTGTGTCCACCGCCTGGCTAAGCGCGCTGGCAATGCCCGAGCGTAGCCAGAGCAGGCGCGCGCCTTCGCGGCCCTTCATCCGGCTGAAAATGTATACGTTGAGCAGGGTCGAGATGCCGTAGGCGAAGACGCCGCCGAGCCAGATGCGCGGCGTCGAGCTCATGATCGTTTCGAACGAGGACAGCCGGGCCGGGTCCATCTCCGGGCTGGCGGGAAGGGCGAGCACGACCAGGGTCAGCAGAAACGAGATGATCAGCGGCACGAAGCCGAGCAGCACCAGCCGATTGGCAACGGCGCGGCCGTGCAGCTCCGCGATGGCCGAGCTGGTCACCACCAGCAGCAGGAAGGCGAAGATGCCGGCTTCCACCGCCAACGGTCCCAAGGCGACCTGCTTGTTGCCGAGCACTCCGGCGATGCAGACCATGCCGCCGTAGAAGATCGCCAAGGCGAACAAGGAGCGCGAGAGGGTGAGGGTGGAGGCCGGCTGCGCGGCGGGGTCGGTCGTCATGGGAGCGGAGGGGTAGCGGGTTGTTCGCAGGAGGCAAGCCTGCGTCATTGCTAGCGTAGCGCGGCAATCCACCATTGCTGCAGAGCACTGGATTGCCGCGTCGCCTTCGGCTCCTCGCAATGACGGCTTCCTTGACCGTGCACCGGTCCGCTTCTAACCGCCGCGCCCGTGACTTCCCGCAATCTGGATATTGTCGCCATCGGCGATGCGCTGGTGGACGTAATCGCAACCTGCGACGACGCCTTTCTGGACCGGCATGGCCTACCCAAGGGCTCCATGCAGCTGCTGGAGCCGGCGGCGGCGGACGCCTTGTACGATGCGATGGGCTCGGCTCGCGAGATGAGCGGTGGGTCGGCGGCGAACAGCATGGCCGGCGCCTCCGCCATGGGTCTCAGCACGGCGTTCGTCGGCCAGGTGGCGGACGATCAGCTCGGGCAGATCTTCGCTCATGACATGCGCGCGCTGAGGGTGCAGTTCGACACGCCGCCAGTCAGTGATGGCCTGCCCACCGGGCGCTGCCTGATCCTGGTGACGCCCGATGCGCAGCGCACCATGAACACCTGCCCGGGCGCCTCGCACCAGCTGCGGGCCGACGCGCTGGACGAAGACCTGCTCGCCTCGGCCCGGATCATCATGCTGGAAGGGTACTTGTTCGGGCCGGAGCAACCGCGCCGGGCGATGGAGCGGGCGATCGCCATCGCCCACCGCGCCGAGCGGGAGGTGGCGCTGACCTTGTCGGAGAGCGTCTGCCTGCCGGGCCGCAAGGAGAACTTCATCGGCACTGTGGAGAGCGGCGGCATCGATCTGCTGTTCGCCAACGAGGACGAGGTGCTGCAGCTGACCGGGCGCGGCGATCTCGACGGGGCGATCGGCGAACTGGCCAGGAGCGTGCCGACGCTGGTGATCACGCGGGGGCCCGCGGGCGCGCTGGCGTTCGAGCGCGGCGTGCGGACGGACGTTCCGGCGATGGCGGTGCAGAAGGTGATCGATACCACCGGTGCGGGGGACCTGTTTGCGGCCGGCTTCCTGGCGGCGCGCTGCAAGGGTCGCGGGATCGAGCGGCAGCTGATGACCGGCGGCATCGCGGCGGCGGAGGTAATCTCTCACTTCGGCGCGCGACCTGTGGCCGACCTCAAGGAGTTGGTGAAGCTGTGATCAAGCGGCTGGCGGTCTATTGCGGATCAGGCTCCGGCGCCGACCCCGCGTTCGCGGACATGGCGCGCAACCTTGCCCAGGAGATGGCCGCTCGGAACGTCGACCTGGTCTATGGCGGCGGCAAGCTTGGGCTGATGGGCGTGGTGGCCGACGCGGTGCTGGAGGCCGGCGGCAAGGCCTATGGCGTGATCCCGGCCGCGCTGGTCGACAAGGAGGTCGCGCACAACGGCCTGACCGAGCTTCATCGGGTAGCCGGCATGCACGAGCGCAAGGCCAAGATGACGGAGTTGTGCGACGCCTTCGTCTGCCTGCCCGGCGGGATCGGCACCCTGGACGAGCTGTTCGAGGCTTGGACCTGGAATGCGCTCGGCTACCACGCCAAGCCATTCTGCCTGCTGGACGTGCATGGCTTTTGGCGCGGGTTGGACCTGTTCATGGACCACGTCAGTGAAAGTGGGTTCCTGTCCACGGCGCGGCGGGAGCAGCTGATGCTGGCCCACTCGCCGGCGCAGGCGCTCGACATGCTGGACGCGGCCGCGCGAACCGCTACGCAGGGCATGGTCTGGTAGGCCGGGGAGGGCCGCACACGCATGAGTCACCTGTTCGGCCTGGTCGGCGTCGCCGCCATCCTGTTGCTTGCCTTTCTGCTGTCGAGCGACAAGCGCGCGATTCGGCCGCGGGTGGTCGGAGCCGCCTTCGCGCTGCAGGCGGCGATCGCCTTTCTGGTGCTCTATACCCCGTGGGGACGAGCGGCGATCGAGGGCATGGCGCAGGGGGTCGCCAACCTGCTCGGCTATGCCAACAAGGGCACCGAGTTCCTGTTCGGGCCGAGCGACAAGAACCCGCTGGCGCAGACCTTCGCGCTGGGCGCGCTGCCGGTGATCATCTTCTTCGCGGCGCTGGTCAGCATCCTTTATTACCTCGGCATCATGCAGCGGATCGTGCGCTGGGTCGGCGGCGCGATCGGCTGGATCACCGGCATCGGCCGGGTCGAGGCGCTGGGCAGCGCGGCGAACATTTTCGTCGGCCAGTCCGAGAGCCCGCTGGTTGTGCGCCCGTATCTCGCCGCCCTGCCGCCGGCCAAGCTGTTCACGCTGATGGTGGTCGGCATGGCTGGCGTCGCAGGCACGATCCTGGCCGCCTACGCAAGTCTGCTCGGGCCGCAGTATCTGCCGTTCCTGCGTGCGGCGGCGTGCCTGTCGGCGCCGGGCGGCATCCCGGTTGCAAAGATCATCATGCCTGACCCGCGCGAACCGGCCGCGCCGCCGACGCCGGAGATGGCGGCCGCCATGGCGGGGCCGGCGGCAGAGACGGTCGACATCGCGGAGACCTTTGAGGAAGGCGAGAAGCCGGCCAACATCATCATGGCGGCCGCCCAAGGCGCGCAGACGGGGGTCAAGCTGGCCGTTGCGGTTGGCGCAATGGTGCTGGCGTTCGTAGCGCTGGTGGCGCTCGCCAACGGGCTGCTGGGTGGAATCGGCGGCTGGTTCGGCGCGCCGAGCCTGAGTTTCCAGCAGCTGGTCGGGTACGTGTTTCAGCCCTTCATGTTCCTGATCGGGGTGCCGTGGAACGAGGCCGGCGTGGCCGGCGGGCTGTTCGGGACCAAGATCGTGCTGAACGAGTTCGTCGCCTTCATCGACCTGGGCAACGCGGCCGGACCGGCGGCAGCGCTGACCGAGCGCAGCCGGGCGATCGTGACCTTTGCGCTGTGTGGCTTCGCCAACTTTTCGTCGATCGCGATCCAGATGGCAGTGACTGGCGGGCTGGCGCCGAACCAGCGGCCGGTAATCGCCCGGCTCGGCATCCGGGCCCTGATCGCGGGCAGCCTCGCCAATCTGATGAGCGCGGCGCTGGCGGGGATCATGATTCCGTAGGGTTGATTTTCGTCATTGCGAGCGTAGCGAAGCAATCCAGTTCGCTCCGCAAGTGACTGGATTGCTTCGTTGCCTTCGGCTCCTCGCAATGACGGAAGAAACATGACCACCAACCTCCTCACCCCCGACGATATTGCCTCCGTCTCGCTGACCGAGGCAGACAAGGACCGCGACGCCTTCGCGCAGCAGCTGGGCCGCAGCTTCGAGGAATATGGCTTTGCGGTGATCGCCGACCACGGCATTCCGCCCGAGCTGATCGCCCGCGCCGAGGACAAGGCGAAGGCGTTCTTCGCGCTGCCGGAAGAGGTGAAGCGCAAATACGCACTGGGGCAGGGCGGCGCTCGGGGTTACACCCCGTTCGGGATTGAGACTGCCAAGGGGCACCAGGCTCACGATCTTAAGGAGTTCTGGCACGTCGGCCGTGAGCTGGCGGCCGGGCACCGCTTCAGCGATGTCATGGCGCCGAACGTGTGGCCGGAGGAGGTGCCGGGGTTCAAGGAGACGTTCCTGGAGCTATACGATACGTTCGACCGGACTGGCCTCAAGATCCTGTCGGCCATCGCCGGCTACCTCGGGGTGAATGAGGATTATTTCGCCGACACGGTGCGCGACGGCAATTCGGTCATGCGGCTGCTCCACTATCCGCCGCAGACGGAGCCGACCGGCGCGCACATCCGGGCCGGCGCGCATGAGGACATCAACACCATTACGCTGCTGCTCGGTGCCGAAGAGGCTGGGCTGGAGCTGTTGACCCGGGACGGACGGTGGATCCCGGTCTCACCCAAGGCGGGCGAGCTGGTGATCAACATCGGCGACATGCTGCAGCGGCTGACCAACGGCAAGCTGCGCTCGACCTCGCACCGGGTGGTGAACCCGGCGCCGGAGCGGGCGAGCAAGGCGCGCTATTCGATGCCGTTCTTCCTGCATTTCCGTCCGGACTTCGTCATTGAAGCCCTGCACGGCACCGTGCCGCCGGGCGAGCAGCCGAAGTCGGCTCCGATCAGCAGCCACGACTACCTCATGGAGCGCCTGCGCGAGATCAAGCTCGCCTGAGCGCTACCAGCGCGTGCCCATCCGCCGGCCGCCCATGCCGCGTCCGCCGGTGAAGCGCCGCATCAGATAGCCGATGCCGATGGTGAACAGCAGGCGTCGCAACATGATCTGTCTCCTAAGATATAGGAGAGCGCATGTGACCGCCCTGGGTTCCTTGGCGGACCCGAAAAGTCGGCAGGCCGTTGACGGCGCATGTTGTCATTCTCGTCACAGGGCTCCGGTCCCAAACTGCTGCTGATCCATGGGTTGGGCAGCACCCGCCGCGCGTGGAGCCCGATCCTTGCTGCCCTGGCGGCGCACCGCGAGGTCATCACGCTCGATCTGCCCGGCCACGGCGAGAGCCCAGCCGAAGCGGACAGCGGCACCTTCGCCGGATTAGCGCGGAGCGTTCGTGCGTTCGTTACCGATCAAGGACTAACCGGTCTGGACATGGTCGGCAGTTCGCTTGGCGGCCGGCTGGTGCTGGAGCTTGCTCGAACGGGAGAGGCGGGCTCGGTCGTGGCGCTCGATCCGGGCGGGTTTTGGCGCGGATGGGAGCGGACCTTCTTCAGCTCGACGATATCCGCGTCGGTCAACCTGCTCCGGCTGGCCCGGCCCGCGCTACCAGCGCTGGCCGGCAATCCCCTCACACGGTCAGCCCTCCTGGTTCAGTTGTCCGCAAGGCCTTGGGGATTGGACCCGAAACTGGTTGCGAGTGAATTGGCGAGCTTCGTCTCGACCCCGACGTTCGCTGCGTTGGTCGCCGACCTGGCGGCCGGACCGGAGCAGGAGGGGCCGGCTGCCCCGACCACCGGCAAGGTTGTGATCGGCTGGGGCAATCAGGACCGGCTGTGCATTCCAGTGCAGGCGAAGCGGGCCCAAGCGGCGTTTCCGTCTTCGTCGCTGCATTGGTTCATGGGGAGCGGCCATTTTCCGATGTGGGACCAGCCGGTGGAAACGGCGCAGGTGATCCTTGATGCGACCGGCGGGCGCTGGCGCTGAATGAACCGGGCCGAAGTCCGCCTGTCCAAGTTCCTCGCCCGCATTCTCCGCCACGCTCCGGAGAGCGCCGGCCTGACGCTGGATCGTGAGGGTTGGGCCGACCTGCACGGAGTGGTGCAAGCAGCGCAGAGGGCGCAGCTGGCGCAGAGTGCGGCCGAGGTGGGGCGGGTGGTCGAAATCAACGACAAGCAGCGCTTCGCCCTGTCCTCCGACGGGCTCCAGATCCGCGCGGTGCAAGGGCACTCGACCGTGGACGTGAACCGCAGCTTCGAGGCGGTTACGCCGCCCGAACTGCTGTGGCACGGGACGACGGAGCGGAATCTGCCGGCAATCCTGGCCGATGGGCTGAAGCCCGGCAGGCGCCACCATGTGCACCTGTCACCCGATCGGGCGACAGCGCTCAAGGTGGGGCAGCGGCACGGGCGGCCGGTCCTGCTGGAGGTGGCAGCGGGGGCCATGACCGCTGCCGCGCTCGTCTTCCATCGGGCGGAGAACGGAGTGTGGCTGACGCGTGCGGTGCCGCCGGCCTTTCTGCGGCTGGCTTAGCCGGCGTCCTCGAGATTATTCGGGCCGAAGCCGCTCGGCAGCAGGCTGTGGATGCTGTGTTGTTCCACTTCCTGGCCGTCGCCGCTGGCGCAGAGGATCTCGATGTCCGTGCCGGACAGATGCGCGGCTTCGAGGATCGACTGGCGACAGCCGCCGCAGGGGGTAACAGTGTGTTCGCCTTGGAGGCCGTCAACGCCCAAGCCGCCGCCGGCAACCACGACCCTCATGATCTTTTGCAGGCCGAAGGCGTGCTGCGCGGCGGTGAGCGCGCTTTGCTCGGCGCAAATGCCGAGCCGATAGCAGGCGTTCTCCATGTTGGCGCCGGTGACGACCTCGCCGTCCACGCTCTCGATGGCGCAGCCGACATGGAAGCGGGAGTAGGGCGCATAGGCCTTCAGCGCCGCGGCGCGGGCGCTTGCAATCAGTTCGTCATCGTTCATGGGCAAAGGCCTAGTCGCTCCCCCCCAGCTTGTCGAAGGGCCCTTACTTGAACCGCCTTACTCTCCTGCTGCCAGCGTTGCTGCTGTCTGCCTGTGCCACCGTCCGAACGCCGCCCACCCCCGTCGCAGCGGGGCCGATCGAGGTGCAGATCCTTGGCCTTAACGATTTTCACGGCAATCTGGAGACGCCCTCCGCTTCGGTTTCGCTGGTGCAGCCGGACGGCAGCAAGAGCGAAGGCCGGTTCGGCGGCGCGGCGGCTTTGGCCGGGACGCTTCAGCGGCTTCGCGCCGGCAAGCCGAGCGTCACGGTGGCGGCAGGCGACCTGATCGGGGCAACGCCGCTCGCCAGTGCCTATTTTCTCGACGAGCCCAGCATCGCGGCGCTGAGCGCGGCTGGGCTGGAGATCGCGGCGGTCGGCAATCATGAGTTTGACAAGGGCAGCGCCGAGCTGCTGCGAATGCAGCGGGGCGGGTGCGACAAGCACACCAGCCGGGTGCCGTGCCGGCTTGAGGCGTTTCGCGGCGCAAGCTTCGCCTACCTTGCGGCCAATGTGCTGACGGAGAAGGGCGGCAGCCTGTTCCCGGGCACGGCGATGAAGCAGCTGGGGCCGGTGCGACTCGGCTTTATCGGCATGACGCTGAAAGAAACGCAGACGCTGGTCACGCCGGCTGGCGTCGCCGGGCTGCGGTTCGCGGACGAGGCGGCAACGGCGAATGCCCTGGTGCCGACGCTGAAGGCGGCCGGGGCAAATGTGATCGTGCTGCTGATCCACCAGGGTGGGCGGGTTGCTGACACTTACCGCGAGGCGGGCTGCCAGGGCCTGTCCGGCGATCTCCTGCCGATCCTCGACAAGCTCGATCCGGAAATCGGGGTCGTGGTCTCGGGCCATACGCACCATGCTTATGCTTGCGAGGTGGAGCGCGGTGGCGCGAGGCGACTGCTGACCAGTGCGGGCAAGAACGGGTATCTGGTCAGCGACATTCGGCTGCAGTTCGATCCTTCACGCAAGCGGGTGATCGGTCGTCGTGCGGCGAATGTGCCGGTCGCGGGCGTCGCAGACCCGCAAGTGGCAGGACTGGTGCAGCGCTATGTCGACGCCGCTCAGCCGGCTGCCCTCCGCCCGGTCGGCCGGCTGCCCGGACCGGCGCTCAAGAACGCCGACGACGGTGAGTCCGCTGCGGCGGCGCTGATTGCCGATGCGCAGTTGGCAGCGACGCGCGGAGCGGAGCGGGGCGGGGCGCAGCTTTCCCTCATGAACGCCACGGGGGTCCGGACCGACCTCAAGCCGCGGCCGGACGGAACGGTGACTTATGGCGACGTCTTCGCGTTGCAGCCGTTCGGCAACAATATGGTCGTGACGACGCTGACGGGCGCGCAGCTGAAGGCCGTGCTGGAGCAACAATTCAGGATCGAGAGCGGCACGGCCAAGGTGAAGTCGCTGCTGGTGCCCTCAGCCAACTTCCGCTTCAGCTACGACCTGCGGCGGCCGGAGGGTCAGCGGATCGTCAGCGCGACGCTGAATGGGCGGGCGATCAACCCAAGTGCTCGGTACCGCGTGACGGTGAGCAACTTCCTCGCGAGCGGAGGCGACGGATTTTCAGTCCTGGCTGAGGGAACGGAGCCGTTCGATGCCGGGCTAGACCTCGATGCGCTGGAAGCCTGGCTGGCCGGCAATCCCGCGCTGCCGACGCTAGGACGGACCGCCGAAGTGGGCCGGGCCGGCGCCTAGCGGCCGCCACCCACCGTGCGGCGCGGCGCGAGCGGATCAAAGCGGGCCAGCAATCGGCTGTCGCGGCCGTAGGTGTCGGGCGCAAAGGCGAGCCGGCCCTCCGGCGTGATCCCGGCGGTCAGATAGGTGATGTAGACCGGGACCGGCGCGGCGAGATCGACCCGCTGCTCGGCATCCTCCGATTGGGCGCGCGGCATCTCGCCGAACAGCCAGCGGGCGAGCCGACGAGCGTCCTCCAGCCGGACGCAGCCGTTGCTGAGCTGGCGCTGGTCCTTCTGCATCAGATCTTTGGCCGGCGTGTCATGAAGGTAGATGCCGTAATTGTTGGGGAGCATGAACTTGATCTCCCCCATGAAATTACTTCCGCCGGGCAGCTGGCGCACGCGCAGCTCGGTCGCGCCGGACGCCACGGCCTTCCAGTCGACGGTGGCGGGGTCGATCACCTTGGCGTCGTCCTCCCAGTTGTTGAGCACCTGGTAGCGCTTGTCCGCCATGAATCCGACGCCGTACTTGAGCACGTTGGGGGCGACCAGCTTGGCGACCAGGTCCGGCGGGAGGTTCCAGTACGGATTGACGTTCACGTAACGCATCAGCGCGGCCATCATCGGCGTCGGCGATTGCGGGGTGCCGACCACCACTTTCATGCTGTCGACCGGCTGGCCGTCCTCGAACATCCATAGGCGCGCGGCGGCGGCGTCGACCAGAATGTACTTCTTGGCGTTGGCGGTTCCGGGCGCCGGCAGGCGGCGGGCGCGCTCGAGGTTGATGGCGATCAGCCGTTCGTAGAAGCCGGAACCGCGGTTCAACGCCGCCAGCGTGCCCGGCCCGGCCTTGCCGTCCACCGGCAGGCCGTGAGCCGCCTGGAAGTCGCGCACCCGCTCCTCCACCAACCCGTCGTAGGGCGAAGCGGTGGGGCTGAGCGGGTCCACGGGGCCGAGCCCGAGCCGCTGGCGGAGCATCATCGCGCGCGGATCGGTGGTGCCGGGCGCGAGCGCTAGGCCCTTCTCCGGAATAAGCGTGCGGGGCAGGCGGCTCCAATCCATCTGGTACCGGACCAGCGCACGGCGCAGTTCGGTATAGAGCGGATGCACGGGCCGCATCAGATCGACTGGAGCGCCGTTCCATCCTTCCTCCATGTCGAACAAGCGCTCATCCGCCTGTTCGGGCTCCTCCGGCATCGCTTCCGGATCGACCACCGCCATGTCGAGCCCCTGCTCGCCGCCCGCGGGCAGCGAATAAGGGTCGTTGGTAGCGCCTTGCACATCGGCGGCGAGGGCCGGCATGGCCAACGCCGCGGCCAGCGCGGCAAGAAGGGGAAGTGGCTTGGATGTCATTTCACC
>CADCWB010000237.1 GCA_902806295.1 uncultured Sphingomonas sp.
CCGGTGGGGGCACCACCCAGATCAGCGGGTCGATATGGACCATCCGCGCGTCGGGGAAGTCCGCGCGAATGGCCCTGACCGCAGCGATGTCGGCGCGAGCCAAGGCCAAGGTGAAGCGCCGACGCTCCTCCGCGCTCTTGCCGAATGGTGCGCACCAGCCCCACTCGCCGCCCATATAGCCCCAAAAGGTCGGCTCGTTGATCGGAGTGAAGCACAAGGGGCCATGATGCGCCCGCTCCGCGACATAGCGCGCAGCCGCTCGCGCGTAGGCGGCGAAGCCCTCCGCGAACGCTTCCGAATAAGGATCCAGGCCGTCGGGATAGCCGTAGTGGCACAGATCCCAGATCGGCAGCACTCCGTGCCGCCTTTGCGCCGCCAGGAAGTCGTCGATGACCGAGAAGTCGTACTCGCCAGGCGACCGCTCGACCAGCGGCCAGGGAATGCCTTCCCGCGCGACCGCGATGCCGAGCCCCGGCAGCATGGCATAGTCCTCGTCCGCATGCTGGTAGTGCTGAAGCTCGGCCGTCAGGTCGCGCCGGCCCTGCTCCTTCCACTCAAAAGTGGAGCATTCGAACCCCGACAGGAAAAAGGTCGGGAAGATGCCGGTTCGCTTGCTCATGGCAGCGATACGAAGCTGAGCGCTAACGGTTCAATCTGAGTAGTCCGCGTCAGTCGCGCAGTGGAACCACCGAGTCCGGACTCCCGGCTATAATCGGCCGGCCGACGTCGCCTTGCCCAATCGTGCGTCCAGCCATTTCAAGCATACGTTCCAGCGGCACGCGCGCCTTGTCCATGATCTCAGCCGACAGCTCGATCCGCGGCTGGAGATCGCGCAGGGCGACGTACAGCTTCTCCAGCGTGTTCAGTGCCATATAGGGGCACATGTTGCAGTTGCAGTTGCCGTCCCCACCCGGAACCCCGATGAAGGTTTTCTCAGGGGCGGCTTTCTCCATCTGGTGGATGATGTGCGGCTCGGTCGCGACCAGGATGGTTTGGCTGGGCGAATGGGTCGCGAAGTCGAGGATGGAGCGCGTGCTGCCGACGTGATCGGCGTGGTCAACGATGTGCGGCGGACACTCGGGATGCGCTGCCACGGGCGCGCCGGGGTGCTCGGCCTTCAGCTTCAACAGCTCGGTCTCGGAGAATGCCTGGTGGACGATGCAGATTCCGGGCCACAGCAGCATGTCGCGGCCGGTCGTCCGGGCGAGATAGCCGCCGAGATGCCGGTCGGGGCCGAAGATGATCTTCTGCTCCTTCGGGATCTGCGACAGGATCACGTCTGCGCTGCTGCTGGTGACGATGATGTCGCTGAGCGCCTTCACCGCCGCCGAGCAGTTGATGTAGGTCAGCGCGATGTGATCCGGATTTGCGGCCCGGAACGCGGCGAACTGATCGGGCGGACAGCTGTCCTCCAATGAGCAACCCGCATCCATGTCGGGCAGGATGACTGTCTTCTCCGGGCTAAGGATCTTCGCGGTTTCCGCCATGAACCGTACGCCGCAAAAGGCGATCACGTCCGCGTCGGTCGCCGCCGCCTTGCGCGACAAGTCCAGGCTGTCGCCGACGAAATCAGCCAGGTCCTGAATCTCCGGCTTTTGATAATAATGCGCCAGAATGACGGCGTTGCGCTCCTCCTTGAGCCGCTTGATCTCGGCCAGCAGATCGACGCCCTTCAGGCTATGAATAGGTACGCTCATGGATTGCTATATGCGCATGGGCGGGCGCGAACGAAAGAGCTATCGGCCCGAACGGCCGGCGAGCACATCGGCAATTGAAGGGCTGATGTCCCATTGCTCGCCATTTCGAGCCCCGTCCGTAGGCGAACGGACCACGACAGTGATGTCCTTCACACCAGCAGCCGCGAGCGGCGCCTGGAGATTGCGCGCGATCGCGTCCTTGGCGGCCTGGTTGGCGGCGAGCAGGTTTTCGGGCCGGGCCGCTTCTGCCGCCGCCTGCTGGCGCGCGCCGTTCGCCACTTGCGCCCGTAAAGTCGTCTGCATGTCCCGGGTGATCAGCGGGCCCCGGTAAGCCACGACCTGCCGGCTCTCATCGATGTTCGGGGCGTCGGGCGTGACCGCCGGCGCACGCACCGTCAGGGTTCGGGTGGCCTCGTCCCAGCGATAGTCGTCGAGCGACAATTTGCTGAGATCCGCGAAGTAGGTGACCGACCAGGGCTGACGTACCGTCATCTCGCCATGCAGAATGTTTCCGATGCCGCCGTCCGTCTGGCGCTTGGTGGTGACAGTCCCCGACAGGCGTCGCACTTCCAGGCGGTTGCGGTTCTCACGGAGCGCAACGACGATGCTGTCGAGGTCGGTCTGCCGAACCTCCTCGCGCTCCTTGCGCTCCAGCTGCTTGGCCAGGAGGAAGCCTGCGCCGACCAAGAGCAACACAAGGAAGAGAGCGCCCAGTCCGCGTCGAAGATCGCTCAAGGCAAGTCCTATTCTCAGCCTGCGGTCAGCAGCCATTGCCGTTCGGTTGCACTAACGAGCCCGCGTTCTTCAAGGTCCACCAGATGTGCCCATACGCTGGCGCCGGCCGCCGGTACCAGCCGCGGGTCCAGCGCCGGGTAGGCTGCGGCCACGATCTCGGTGATGGTCCGATCGCCGCTCTTCAGTCGATGGAGGATTTGCCGCTCTCGTTGCACCCGATGGTTGATCATCCCGCGTACCAGGCGCTGCGGGTCGGTCACGGGAGCACCGTGCGCCGGATAGTAGATGCGATCCCGACGTTGCCGCAGCTTGTCAAGGCTGCGCAGGTAAGCACCCATGCTGCCGTTGGGCGGAATGATCACGCTGGTCGACCAACCCATCACATGGTCGCCGCTGAACAGCGCGCCGCGGGCCTCGTCCGCAAAGCAGAGGTGGTTGGACGTGTGGCCGGGCGTATGCAGCGCGACGATTCGGCGTCCGTCGACCTCGATCTCCTCGCCATCGCCAAGCACCCGGTCGGGTGCATAGCTCGGGTCGAAGGCTTCCCCACCCTCGCCAAGTCTCTCAAGCGGGAGCGAAGCGCAGCCGACCACCGGTGCGCCGGTGGTCTCGCGGAGCGAATTGGCCGCGGGCGAGTGGTCGCGGTGCGTGTGGGTGATTAGGATGGCCGCGACGCGCCGGCCGCCGACCGCCTGAGTCGGGGCGCGAAGATGTTCGGGTTCGTCCGGCCCCGGATCGAGCACCGCCACTTCGTCCGTTCCAATCAGGTGCACCTGGGTCCCCGCCTCCGTGTAA
>CADCWB010000238.1 GCA_902806295.1 uncultured Sphingomonas sp.
AGGCCGGGGATGATGTTCTCAAAGGCTTCGCCAATTTGATGCGCGGCATGCTGCGGCTGAGCGACATGCCGGCGCGGCTTGGCGGCGAGGAGTTCGTTATCCTGTTCGCCGACACCAGCCTGGAGCAGGCCCTGCAGATCTGTGAGCGTTTGCGCGAGCAGGTCGCCGCCACTCGGATCCCAACTTGTCGGGGACCCATCCGGATCACGGTTAGCGGCGGGGTTGCCGAGCTTGGATCGGACGGCATTGAGGCCGCGCTACGGACGGCCGATCAGGCACTGTACAAGGCCAAGCACAGCGGACGGGATCAGTTCCGGTTGGCCGCCTGACGGCCGCGCAGTCGTCAAGCGAAATTGAAGCTGATCGACAGGCGCTCGCCGCGCCCCGAGGACGGCAAGACCTCATGCCGAAGCCAGCTCTCCCACAGGAGCAGCATGCCTGGTTGGGGCTCCACGGTAACGAACTGGCGCAGGGCCTCGGGCGCCTCCGCGCGCCGGAGCGGGGCGGCCATCATCATCGCCAGGCGGGGGTCCTCGAAGCGAATCGCACCGCTACCGGATGGCACCTCGACGTAGAACGTGCCGGACATGATCGAGTGCGGATGAATGTGACCGACATGCGCACCGCCGCCCTTCAGCAGGTTGACCCACAGGCTGTCGACGCGAGGCTTGCGCGCAAGGTCGAACGCCAGCTCCTGGGCGAAGCGGCTCGCGTGGGTCCCAAGCTGACGGACGAGGTCGCCGATCATTGGGTCGCGGCGGGGGAGGTCGTTCAGGGAGGCGTAGCTGGTATAGCCCTTGTACGCCTTGTCGCGACACCAACGCTGGCCGGCGCGATCGTCGGCAGCCAGCGAGCGGATGGAGTGCGCAAGATCCGCCAGCAGCTCAGCGTCTCCGAGCTCGGCCTGGTACAAGCGGGTGACGAAAAGGTCGCGGGCCATGGGAGCCGGCTCTAGGCCAGCCTCAGCGCCGCCGCCAGACTTCGATGTCGCCGGCGCGCGCAACCGGGTGGTACGGGGAAACGGCTGCGCGGATCGCCGGGTCCTTTAACAGCCAGGCACGGGAACGGTCCTCGATCAGCAGCAGGTCCGGCCGCTTGGTGCGGACGTCGCGGACGAACGTGTCGAGATCGGCATGATACCAACGCCGAGCCGCCGGACGGGCTAGGCCGACGTAGCGCGCACCGGCGGCAGTGAAAAGCGCCGGGCTGGAGCCAACCCAGCGGCCGCGGGCGTGCCGGACCGCCGGGTGGCCGGTGCTAAGCTCCGTTCCCAGCGTCATGATCGTCGGCCTCGGCGGCCCGGCCCGGACGATCGCCTCGGCGAGACCAGGCAGTGGCTGGATGGCGACCGTGGCATTGAGTTGAATGGCGGCAATGGCGAAGGTGGCGAGCCCGACGAGGCGCCTGCGCGAGCGGTCGCCGAGCTGACCGAAGAGCAGCAGCAGCGCTACAAGGGCCAGGGCCATGCCGGGCAGGGCGTGGTTGAGGTAGTTCTTGCCTTGGATCAACCCGGCCAGCGCGAAGCCCGCCGCGCCAAGGTAGAGGATCGTCGACTGGGTTGCGGACCGCGCCCGGAGCAGGCGCGACAGCGCGAAGAACAGTGCGGGAGCCAGCAGCATCGGGCCAATCAGGAAATTGGCCGGCTTGTCGCGCATCGGCAAATAGGTGTCGGCCAGCATCGGCAGCACGCGCAGGTAGTCGCGGGCGAACAGCAGCAGGGCCGCGGCGTAGATGACGGCGATGGCGGCGGCGATCAGCGCCGGTGTCACAAGGCGTCGGACGTCTCGCGTCCGCAGCAACGTCCACACGGCCGGCAACAGCAGTACCAGCGCGAAGTGGGGCTTGATGACGACCAGCAGACCTGCCGCTGCCCCTCCCGCAGAAGTCGAAGCGAGGCTTAGCCGCTGCCGGTCGGCGATGGCGGCCAACTGGGTGAGCACAGGGAGGGCGAGCATCAGCGCAACATGCTCCCGCTGAGCGAACAGGCCGCCGGGCAACAGGAACAGCACGAAACCGCATGCCGCCGCCAGCAAGCTCGGCCGGGGCGCACGTGAGAGATGGGATGCGGTGGTCACGGTCGCCCAGAGCGACAGCAGGGAGCCGGCCAGGGCCGCGCCAACGACCACCGCTTCGGGCTTCAGTCCCGTCGCATGCGCCAGCCACACTGGCGGCAGATAGAGCCATACCGACGCTGGCGGATTGGCCTCGAGCAGGTCGACGTAGAGCCGTTGGCCCGAGAGCACGGCCTCGCATACCGTGATCAGCCAGGAGACATCGGCATCGACGGGAATCCAGTTCGCCTGAATGGTTGCCGCCGCCAGCAGAAACGCCGATGCAAGCAAGGGCAGCGCCGGCCCAGCATCACGCGCGTTGCGCTGCCAGCTGTTTGCCGCGACCGGGATCATCCCGAAGGGCTACTCTACGCCAGTGAAGATGGAGTGAAGACGCGCGGCGAAGCGTTGTGCCACCATGAGCTTGGCCGGCAGGATGATGGAGCGATTGAGCGGCGGGCTGCTGCTGGTCGATCCGGCCGACTTCCTGGAGCCAGCGGGCGAGCCTGGGATTGTTGGCCCAGATTCCGTCTCCTGGAAGGTGTTCGGCAATTCGGTCAGCCTGGCGGTCGGCGGGATTGCTGCCGTGCTGTTGGAACTGGGGGAAGCACGGGTGCGGGCCGGGGTGTGGGACCACAGCAGCTTCCCCCGCGATCCCCGCGAGCGCATCGCCCGCACCGGCGGCGGAGCGCTAATCACCGTGTTTGCGGCACGCAGCCGGTTCCTGGCTTATGCCGAGCGGGTCAACGCCATCCACGCGCGGATCGCCGGCCTGGCCGACGATGGCCGCCGATACCGAGCGAGCGATCCGGAGCTGTTGCTCTGGGTGCAGGCGACAGCGGCTTATGCGTTCGTGGCCGCCTACCAGGACCTGGTCGCGCGGCTGACCGCCGCAGACGAAGACCGGTTCTACGCCGAGGCGGGGTTCGGTGCGCGGGCCTATGGCGTGGCCGACCCGCCGCTGAGCCGGAGCGACATGGCCGCAGTGTTGCACCGGATGGAGCCCCGGCTCACTCCCTCACCGGTGCTGGGCGAGTTCCTGACCATCATGCGGGGGCCGGTCCTCCCGCCGTTGCTCCGCCCCCTGCAGCCGGTGCTGCTGCGCGCCGCGGTTGCCTTGGTCCCCGAGTGCGTGCGGCGCCGGATCGGGATTGCCGACCGGCCGGTCTGGACCGGGGCGGACCGGCTCCTGCTGCGAGCGGCCGCGCAGGCTGCGGAGCGCGTCGAGCGCCCGCACGATCCACGGCGGCTGGCGCTGATCAGGCTGGCAGGAGAGGGTGGGGCGTCACGGCGCCTGCAAGCGTAGGGCGACCTCGTTCATGAAGCGCACGTCGTCGCCATCGGCCAGCCACTCGGCCTCGGCCGCGACTGCCGCCAGCAGGTCGGAGAGGGGCTCCATTTCCGATTTGGCGTAGTTGCCCAGCACATGGCCGGTGACCCGGTCCTTGTGGCCGGGATGGCCGATGCCGATCCGCAGCCGGCGAAAGTCCGGGCCGAGCGAGGCGTTGATCGAACGCAGCCCGTTGTGGCCGGCCAGTCCGCCGCCGACGCGCACCTTGACCTTGAACGGGGCGAGGTCGAGTTCGTCGTGGAAGACGGTCAGTGCCTCCTCGTCGAGCTTGAAGAAGTGCAGCGCCTGCTGAACCGCATCGCCGCTGTCGTTCATGAACGTCTGCGGCTTGAGCAGGAGGACCCGGTTGCGGCCGATCCGGCCTTCCGCAACCAGGCTGCGGAATTTCTTCTGCCACGGGCTGAAGCCGTGCACGGCCGCGATCGCGTCGGCCGCCATAAAGCCCACATTGTGGCGGTGCAGCGCATATTGTGCGCCCGGGTTGCCGAGGCCGGCCCAGATTTGCATGGCGCTTGTCCTAGCGGGTGACGGAGGCAAAAAGAAACCGCCCACCCGAAGGTGAGCGGTTCCGATTGCCGGTCGAGGTCGACTTAAGCTTCTTCGCCAGCCTCGTCCGTAGCAGGCTCGGCCGCTTCCGACGACCCTTCTGGGGCGGCCTCGGCCGCGTCGCTGTCGCCTTCCTCACTCTTCAGCGCGGACGGAGCGACCAGCGTGGCGATGGTGAAGTCGCGATCGGTAATCGCGCTCTCCACGCCGTTCGGCAGGTTGACGGCCGAGATGTGGATGCTGTCGCCGATGTCCAGGCCACGCAGGTCGATGTGGATCTCGTCCGGGATCTCGGCTGCGTCGCAGGTAAGCTCAAGATCGTGACGGACGACGTTGAGCACGCCGCCGCGCTTCAGCCCCGGGCACTCCTCTTCACCGTCGAACCGGACGGGGACGTTCACCGTGACCTTGCTGTGCTCACTGATGCGCAGAAAGTCGACATGGTTTGGCCGGCTGGTGACCGGATGGAACTGCACGTCCTTGGGCAGGGTGCGGATCTGCTGGCCACCGGAATCGATCATGACGACTGAGTTCATGAAGTGACCGCTCGACAGCATCTTCGTGAGGAGCTTCTCCTCAACGTGGATGCCGATCGGATCCTGCTTGGCGCCATAGACAACGGCGGGTACCCGACCATCTCGACGAAGCGCCCGGGAGGCTCCCTTGCCAGCCCGGTCGCGCGTCTCGGCGGGCAGCGTCAGCTGTTCGCTCATACGTGCAATTCCTTGATAAAGAGTGTTGTGCCGCTCCGCACGCCTCCAGGGATGACCATGAGGAGCGGGCGCGCCTTAGCGAAACCAGCGCGCCGACGCAAATCGCCGGTGCAGCCTATTGGATACGCTTGACCTTGAGGCCGCGACGCTCGAGCAGGTCCTGCACCGAGGCCTCGCCGGCCAGGTGGCCGGCGCCGACCGCGACCATGACGGTGCCGGGCTGAGCCATCCGGGTCTCGATCCAACGCGCCCAATTGGCATTGCGGCGGCGCATCAGCGCATCCATCAGCTCGGGCGAGCCGGCCATGTCGCTGTTGAACGTCTTGGCGATCGCCTTCACGTCACCGCGGGTCCAGGCCGACAGCATGGAATCGAACTGCACCTTGGCCTGCGCCGGCTGCTCAAGCGCCGAAATCAGCAGCTCGCGCTGGGCCGCTTCGGGCAGCGCATCGAAAAAGCCAAGCTGTTCGGTGTTGGTCTCCAGCTGGCCGATCGGCTTGCCGGCGGCATTGAAGCTCGCCTTGAGCGTGGTTTCCACCCCCTCCTCGGCCTGCAGCCCTAGGGAGCGAAACTGGGTGCCGATGAGGGTGATCGCCGCTGCCCAGCTGTCCATGCGGTCGAACGCCGCCATTGGAACGCCGGTCGCTTTCACCGCCGCCTCCAGCGCTGCCCGGCGATCGGCGGGCACTCGGCTGACCAGCGGCGGTGCGGCCGGATTGAGGCCCAGGCGCATCATCACCCCGGCAAGCTCGGCCGGATTTTGCGTGTTGATGATGGTTTCGACCACCAGCCCATTGGACTTTGCCACCGCCTGGTCGAGCCGCGGCGTGCGCCACTGATAGTTGTCGGGCAGCAGGTGGATCGTCCCAAACAGGTAGATCGTCGTGTCCTTGTCCGCGACTTGCCACAGGGCCGGCCGGACATTGCTCGGGGCCGGGGCTGACGTGGTCGCCGCGCTGCTGCACCCGGCCGCCGCAGTAGCGATGCCGAGGGCGGCCAGGCCGCGCTTGATCCAGTTGTTCAGTGTCATACGTTCTCCTGTGGCGCCCGGGCGCTTAACGGAAGATGTAAGGCGGCCTTGCTCCGTTCCCAAGCTCCTGCCAAAGCCCGCGCCCGTGACAAGCCCGACCTTGAGCTTCCAGGACCTGATCCTAACGCTGCACCGCTACTCGTCCGACCAGGGCTGCGTGATCCTGCAGCCCTACGACATGGAGATGGGGGCGGGGACCTTCCACCCGGCGACCACCCTGCGCGCGCTTGGCCCCAA